>NZ_JBUZWC010000002.1:0-252653 GCF_055329585.1 Virgibacillus sp. GM2-2
ACCCCTTGCCGGGGCAAGGAGGCTCACCAGCCGCCCTAAGGTGCGCGACTGCCCGTAGCGGAAATCAACGTTGCTGGTACCCTAAACATGAAATTCATTAGTTCGCAGTTTACGAATATTAAGAAAAACTTATTAATGTGAGAAAGACTACTAGTAGAAAAATTAAAATTAGCGGACACTAGAGCCCTTATTTGAACAAAATTTGGGTAAATGGGCTTGTTTGCGGACACAGAAGACCTTATTTAGTAAAAAAAGCCTGTTTTCAACCTGTTTTTACCTAAATAAGGTATCCTCAGTCCGCTAAACCCATAAAACACGCCTAAAAAGTTATAATAAGGGCTTCTGTGTCCGTTATCCAGCAGTGCCTGGCCACTATGTCTAGTTCGCAGTAGTTTTTGCAATTCTAAGAAAATAGCCTAAATAATTAGTACCTGAATTTCCTTCGTTTATTAAGAAAAGGAAATTCAGGTACTATTTTTGTTAGCTAAGTTTTGCCTGGCTTGTATTTCATGCTATTCGGACAGTATTTTTATTATTTGGCTTGTAATTCTTCAATTTGGCTAGTAAACCTTATGATTCGGCTAGTAATGCCATTTTAAATCCATTTATTCCATGATTTGTTCATCTGTATATTAATACAGCATAACGTTCAAGAAGTATTAGAGGTAGGCTTCGGCTTTTTTAGTATTCACAAAATGAGTTTTTGCACAAGCATTCAGTGCTTTTTCACCTTTTTGATTCATAATCTTTGCTATCGTTTGATCAACCTGTTTAGAAGCCCCTTTGGGCAAGGTTATCCCCATTTCCTCTGATAAATTATCCATTTCCTTTAAAAAACTTGTTCTTGCAATAATGGAAGCTGCTGCAACAGCGATGGAATAACTCTCAGCTTTCGTAATGAAATATGTTTTTGGAGCACTTTTTTCTTTTTCACTCGCAATATATTTATTGTATAATCCAGGTTCACAAAATTGATCGATAACGATTCCTTCAAATGCATCTTCTGCAACATTTTTGATTACATTTCCGATTGCATGGTGGTGAAGCATAGCTTTCATCTTTCCTTGTGACCATCCGCGAGCTTTTAGAGCATTATATTTGGGGTTTCTTAAGACAAGTAAGGAATACGTTATGTCTAGATTTAATATTTCCTTAGATAGACGTCTAATTGTTACGTCAGTTAGATTTTTTGAATCCTTTACGCCAAGTTTCTTCAGCAATTCGATTTCTTCCTTTTTCACATAAACCGCTGCTACTGTCATTGGACCAAAATAATCACCTGTACCCGCTTCATCAGAGCCAATATGTGACAACTGATAAATGTTTTGTGGTGGTGTAAACTGATGTTTTGACTTCGGTACTTCTTTCGTTTGTTGTGATTTTTCTACATATTCGTCAATCCACTTTATTGATTCAAACTCTGCTCCCTTTCCTTGGAACATGACTTTTCCAGATTTATATGCCGTAATAACACCATTAGAAGTTTTTGCCCGGAAGATGGCTCCTTGTGGGATGTTTGTGATCGATTCCTTATAGTGTTCTTTCATTTTATTAATTTTCTCAATAGAAAACGTATGTATTTCCTGTGACAAAGTCCAACACTCCATTCTAATTCATATTCAAACTATAGCAAAAATCACGCCGCAATGGAATGTAGGACATTGTCGAATGCTTTCCTAAATGGCTGGGTTCATGTTAAGATAAAGTGTATTATTTTTACATAAGGGGGCAATCGTGTGACCCAGCATGATAAAACGCGAACTACTGTTGAAATACATAATAAATCTTATACCATTGTTGGGAATGAAGACGAGCGACATGTGCGTTTAGTGGCGAGTCTTGTCGATCAAAAAATGAATGAAATACAAAAGATGAATACATCATTAGAAACTACTAGGTTGGCAGTTTTAACTGCTGTAAATACAATGAGTGACTATCTTAAATTAAAAGAAGAATACGCTACACTGTTAGGAACAATGAAAAAGAAAGAGGACTAATGTATGGTTGATATTATCTTATTACTTTTATTAATTTTTGGATTTTTGATGGGATTAAAACGTGGTTTTATTTTACAACTGTTCCATCTAATAGGTTTTATTGCGGCATTTATTGTTGCGGTTTTATACTATGATAAATTAGCTTCACGTTTGGCGTTGTGGGTACCTTATCCGGAACTTCCTGACAAAAGTGCTTGGGCTAATTTTCTACAAAATCTTCCGTTGGAAACAGCCTTTTATAACGCTGTTGCTTTTGCGATAATCTTTTTTGCAGTAAAAATTGTCTTGCAAATCATCGCGTCCATGCTAGATTTTGTTGCGGAGTTACCATTGTTACACTCTGTTAATAAGATTCTTGGAGCAATTTTAGGATTCATTGAGATATATTTAATTCTATTTATTGTTTTATACATTCTTGCGTTAACCCCTCTACCTACTATTCAAGCATGGGTTAATGATTCAGGTATTGCTTTATTTATTATCGAGAATACCCCGTTATTTTCTGAAAAAATAAGAGAACTTTGGTTTACGCATGTTCAAGGTTTGATTCAAACTAAATAGCAATTTGGAAAAGTGCTGATTCTTAATAGGTAGAAATACATTTGTTACAACTGTACAATGTATATAACCTAGTTCGGATCAGCTTTTTCACTGAAAACAGTACAAGTGTTAGTGAGGTGCAAAAAATGACTGTGAATAAAAAAGACGTATTAAAGCTATTAGAGAAAATCGCAATATATCTGGAGTTAAAAGGTGAAAATGCATTTAAAACTTCTGCTTATCGAAAAGCAGCGATGGCGCTTGAACAAGATGATCGATCGCTTTCCGAAATAGATGACTTTACGAAGATAAAAGGGATTGGAAAGGGTACTAGCTCGGTTATCGTTGAATTTATCGAAAATGAGAGATCAGAGGCATTGGAGCAGCTAGAGAAAGAGGTTCCCCAAGGATTGGTCCCACTTCTTAATTTGCCTGGGCTCGGTGGTAAAAAGCTAGCGAAGCTCTATCAAGAGCTTGGTGTAACAGATGCAGAATCGTTAAAAACAGCATGTGAATCGGGCGAAGTGGAAAAGCTTGCTGGTTTTGGGAAGAAAACAGCCGAAAAAATACTGCAAGCATTGAAAGAAGCGAACAGCCGTCCTGAACGATTGCCAATTGCTATGATGTTACCAATTGCAGAAAAAATTGAATCGTTTTTAGCAACAATTAATGAAATTGAACGTTTTTCAAGGGCTGGAAGTTTACGTCGTATGCGTGAAACAATTAAAGATATTGATTTCATTATTGCCTCTACGAAACCTAATGATGTGCGAGATGCTTTACTTAAAATGGGAAATATTAAAGATGTAATAGCAAAAGGCGACACAAAGGTATCTGTAATAATCGATGATGTATATGATATAAACGTTGATTTTCGAATAGTGGATCCGAGTGAATTTGTTACAACACTACATCATTTTACTGGCTCAAAGGACCATAATGTAGCGATGCGCCAGCTAGCCAAAAAACGTGGTGAAAAAATAAATGAATATGGTATAACGATTGATGAAAGCAATGAAATCGTTACATTTTCCAAAGAAAGCGAATTTTTTACTCATTTTGGACTTCCATATATTCCACCTGAAATTCGAGAGAACCAAGGTGAAATGGTGGACTTCACAGATGAAATGTCATTACTAGAGTTAGCGGATATACGCGGAGACCTTCACATGCATACAACATGGAGTGATGGTGCGCAATCGTTAGAAGAAATGGTTAACCAAGCGAGACAACTTAATTATGAATACATCGCTATTACGGATCACTCGAAATTTTTGCGGGTAGCAAATGGACTGGATGAAGACAAACTGCGACGCCAACGTGAGGAGATAGAACGCGTAAAAAGTAAATATAACGATATCCATGTTTTTGCAGGTGTTGAAATGGATATTTTGCCTGACGGTAAGCTTGATTTCGATAATGAATTTTTGCAAGAATTAGATTTTGTAATTGGAGCAATCCATTCTAGCTTTAATCAACCAGAAGAAAAAATAATGAAACGGTTAGAAAATGCCATGGAAAATCCGTATGTAACGTTTATTGCTCATCCAACTGGTAGACTAATTGGGAGAAGGTCAGGATATCCTGTTAATATGGAAAAGCTTATTGCTCGTGCAAAGGAAACAGGTACGGCACTTGAAATTAATGCTAATCCTAATAGGTTAGATATTTCCGCAGAATGGGCAAGAAAAGCACAGGAAAATGATGTTAATATTGTTATAAATACCGATGCACATAGTTATCAAATGCTTGAGCATATGAAGCATGGTGTTGGGATGGCACGTCGTGGTTGGATTGAAAGGAATACCGTTATAAACACGTGGCCAAAGGATAAATTAATGCAATTTATGAAACAAAAAAGGTAGTTTTTTCGTATAAGAGGATGTTCAAAAAGTCCGGTAAAAGTGACACGTCGAATTTCTTCGTTAGCTTGCTTTTCCGTTACTCACGTATTAAAAGCATACGTTTCGTTACTCAAAGCTACGCTGCCTCGAAATTCTCGGTCCTTTTTATCCTCCTTTTTGAACACACTATAAAGGAGTAAGTAATATGAATGATCGAATTCTTCGTGTATTAGAATTTAATAAAATAATTGACCAACTCAGTTCACATGCGGCTTCTAGTCTTGGTAAGAATAGGGCATCGCAGCTTAAACCGCTTACTAGTCTAGACGGTGTTTTAGAGATGCAAAGGGAAACTGATGAGGCTGCCCAAATTGTTCGGTTGAATTTGGCTATTCCATTGGGCGGAATAACAGACATACGTGCTAGTATTAAGCGAAGCGTTATTGGTGGTGTTTTAGATACTAGTGAATGCTTGGATGTTGCGAACACCATTTATGGCGGTCGCCAAGTCAAAAACTTTATTCAAAAACTTGAAGAGGAATTACCAATCTTAAAAGAACTAGTGGAACGAATTGAACCACTACGAGAATTGGAGCAACAAATAAAAAGCAGTATTGATGACCATGGGCATGTAATGGATAGTGCCTCAACGAAATTGAAGAGTATACGATCGTCAATCCGTACTTTTGAAAGCAGGGTACGAGAAAAACTTGATGGTTATACGAGAACAAAAAGCGCAATGCTTTCTGATCCGATTGTAACGATCCGTAACGAACGCTATGTATTACCTGTTAAACAGGAATATCGCGGATCAATTGGTGGTATTGTTCATGATCAATCAGCATCTGGTGCAACATTATTCATGGAACCTAAATCGGTAGTAGATTTAAACAACCAACTACAGGAATCCTATGTAAAAGAAAAGCATGAAGTGGAACGGATTTTACGTGAACTGACACAGAAAATTGCTGAAGAAGAATTGTTTATAATGGAGAATGTAGAGGTTCTCAGCAAAATAGATTTTATGTTTGCTAGAGCAAAACTAGGCCAATCCATGAAAGCATCCATGCCGAAGATGAATGATAAAGGTATCATCAAGATGCAACAGGCAAGACATCCATTAATTCCAATAGAAGAAGTTGTACCGAATGATATCGAAATTGGCGAAGACTATACTTCCATTGTAATCACTGGCCCGAATACTGGAGGAAAAACCGTTACATTAAAAATGGTCGGACTCTGCACGTTGATGGCACAATCTGGTCTTCAGGTTCCAGCCCACGATGGTTGTGAAATGGCTGTTTTTAATGAAGTGTTTGCTGATATTGGTGACGAACAGTCGATCGAACAAAATCTTAGTACATTTTCATCACATATGACAAATATCGTCGACATCATGAAAAAAGTTGATTACCAATCATTAGTTTTGTTTGATGAGTTAGGAGCAGGAACTGATCCGCAAGAAGGGGCAGCTCTTGCGATGTCAATTTTGGATGAGGTAATCGAACGAGGTGCACGTGTTATAGCAACAACACATTATCCTGAACTCAAAGCATATGGATATAACAGAGAAAATGTTGTGAACGCTTCAGTTGAATTCAATGTAGAGTCATTGAGACCAACGTATCGACTTCTACTAGGTGTTCCTGGTCGAAGTAATGCATTTGAAATTTCCAAACGCTTGGGACTAAATGAATCGATAATTAGCAATGCCAAAGGTCTTATCGGTGTCGATTCAAAAAGTGTAGAAAATATGATTGCTTCACTTGAGAAATCAAAGCGTCAATCAGAAAAAGACTATGAAGCTGCACACCAAACGATGCTTGAAACGGAAAAGTTAAAACGAGATCTTGAGGTGCAATGGAAAGCGTTCGAGGATAAACGAGAAATGCTTTATAAAAAGGCAGAAGAAAAAGCGAATAAGGCATTGCAGGATGCACGAGAAGAAGCAGAGCTTATCATTGATGAAATAAGAAAAATGAAAACAGATGCATCAATAAAGGAGCACAAATGGATTGAAGCCAAAAAAATGCTGGACGATGCTAAACCCAACTTATCTTCTGAAAAGCAGATTGATAATCAACAAGCTTCATCCAAAAAAGCAAAAGATTTAAATTCAGGCGATACCATAAAATTATTAACCGTCAATCAACAAGGTACTGTATTGGAAAAAATAAGTGCCAATGAATATATGGTGCAAGTCGGAATTATGAAAGTAAAAGTAAAGCGTAAAGACCTTCAGTTTATCAGCGAAAAGAAAGAGTTTACAGAAAAGCCATTGGCAACAGTAAAAGGGTCGAGTTATCATGTTCATCCCGAACTTGATTTGCGTGGAGAACGTTATGAAGATGCTATTTTGCGGTTAGAAAAATATATTGATGATGTAATTCTTGCCAATTACCACAAAGTTTCGATCATACATGGAAAAGGGACGGGAGCACTTAGAAAAGGTGTACAAGATCTAGCGAAAAATCATTCAAGAATTGCGAGTATCCGCCCAGGAATCAGTGGTGAGGGTGGAAGTGGCGTAACAATTATAGAACTGAAGTAATGCGTTAAGGAGATGGACAAATACAATGGATAGCTTTTGGGAGATCACTTACGTTGAAATACCAGCCAGGTTAAGTGTGATAATACTATGTACAGTACTATTTTTAGCTGTATTTGAGTTGGTAACATCCTATAAAAACTGGGACGAAATTAAAAAAGGTAATTTTGCAGTTGCCATGGCGACTGGTGGTAAGATATTTGGGATTGCTACCATATTCCGCTATTCGATTGAGCATAACGATACCATTCTTGAGAGTGTGGGATGGGGAATATTTGGCTTCATTTTATTGTTACTAAGTTATTTTATTTTTGAATTTTTAACACCAAAGATCAAAGTTGATGAAGAAATAGGTAATGGGAACCTAGCAGTCGGGTTTATTTCGATGTTGATTTCAGTGGGTGTTGCGTTTGTGATTGGTGCAAGTATTGGTTAGGAGCGAAAATTAAATGGAGACATTAGCAAAGGTTTTAATTGTAGTGGCAATTATATTTGCAGTTGTAGGAATTGTATACTTAGCTAAATAAAAAATAGTCTTTACCATTTTTACATGGTGAGGGCTATTTTTTTAGGTTTTTAAAATATAATGTCGAGATTCTTATTTAATTTTTTGATAGGTTGTTGTCTTGTAACAATACCCGTAAAGTGCGAAGTAAGCAGGGGGCTAGCGACTGCTTGGTATCGGACTGAGGGTTCCTTATTTACCTTACTTACCTTTATTTTGAGGGTTAACGGACACACGATTCCTTATTCAGCTAAAAAACATGATTTTTAACTGTTTTTACCCAAATAAGGAATCCTGAGTCCGATAAGAACCGCATTTACCCTTATTTTACCCAAATAAGGGATCGTGTGTCCGCTAGCTGACTTCCTGCATGCAATCTTTCCTGTACGTTACTTCACTAGCCTTGCCCGCAGCGGAAATCAACGTTGCTGTTACCATAAGTATGAATTTTCATTAGTTCGCAATTTACTTCAAATACATATCAAAAAGACAAAAAAATGTGTAAAATTTAAAAATAAGATTTCAAAAAATACAAATTAGTCGGTATAATGAATATACATAGATATAAAGGAGGAGAAAATAATGGAAGAACGTGTTTGGCATGCCCACTATCCAAAGGAAATTCCCACTAGTATTGATTACGATACAAAGCCTCTACATCAGTTTCTTGTTGAAAATGCGAAAATTTACAAAGAAAAGAAAGCGCTTCATTTTTTGGGGAAGGAACTAACATTTGATGAACTCTTTACACAAGCAAAAAAGTTAGCATGTTATTTCCAATCGCTAGGATTAGAAAAAGGAGATCGTGTAGCTATCATGCTACCAAACTGTCCACAAGCGGTGATTAGTTATTATGCTTCACTAATGGCCGGCGGAATAGTTGTGCAAACCAATCCATTGTATATGGAACGGGAACTAGAATACCAATTAAATGATTCTGGTGCTACATTTATCGTTTGCTTAGATATTCTATTGCCAAGAGTGACGAATGTTAAAGGTAATACTGCAATCAAGCATACTATTGTTACTGGAATTAAAGACTATCTCCCCTTCCCGAAAAATTTAATTTATCCCTTTATCCAAAAAAAGCAATACAACATGGTAGTAAAGGTGGAACAATCTGACGAAACGCATGTTTGGAATACCATACAAGAACATTCAACTACAAACTATCAGCCAGTAGAAGTGGACGCAAAAGAAGATTTAGCGTTACTTCAATACACCGGTGGAACAACAGGTCATCCAAAGGGTGTTATGCTAACCCATTATAACCTTGTAGCAAATGTACAAATGAGTAAAGCGTGGTTGTATAAGACCCGAGAAGGTGGAGAAACCGTTTTAGGTATATTACCGTTTTTCCATGTATATGGAATGACGACTGTTATGAATATGTCTATTATGCAAGGTTCAAAAATGATATTGTTACCGAAGTTCGAGGTAGAGGATGTATTGAAAACAATTCAAAAACAGAAACCTACACTTTTCCCTGGAGCGCCAACAATTTATGTTGGGTTACTGAACCATCCAAATCTCAAAAAATACGATTTATCATCAATTGAAGCGTGTATAAGTGGCTCAGCCCCACTACCAATTGAAGTGCAAGAACAATTTGAACGAATTACAGGAGGTAGATTAGTAGAAGGCTACGGATTAACAGAATCATCCCCAGTGACACATTCAAATTTTGTTTGGGAGAATCGAGTGAATGGTAGTATTGGCGTACCATGGCCGGATACGGATTGCAAAATTTTTCAAACCGGTACGATGGAGGAAAACCCTGTTGGAGAAGTGGGAGAAATAGTTGTCAAGGGACCACAGATTATGAAGGGGTATTGGAACAATCAGGACGAAACGGATAATGTCCTGAAAGATGGCTGGTTATTTACTGGGGATTTGGGGTACATGGATGAAAACGGTTATTTCTATATTGTAGACCGAAAGAAGGACATGATTATAGCTGGTGGTTACAATATATACCCGAGAGAAATAGAAGAAGTATTGTACGAACATGAAGCAATACAGGAAGCGGTTGTGGCTGGGATACCAGATCCTTATCGCGGTGAGACAGTAAAAGCGTACGTAGTGTTAAAATCTGGGTCTAAACTGACGGAAGAAGAGTTGAATAGCTACTGCCGTGAAAACCTGGCTGCGTTCAAGGTGCCACGAATTTATGAGTTTAGAGATGAATTACCAAAAACTGCTGTTGGGAAAATACTACGTCGTTCACTTATCGATGAAGAAAAAGAAAAATTACAACAATCCACCAAAACTGTTTAAGAATTACGGCTTTACGACACGACGATTTAAACTATATAGATAATTGTTTCCTTACAATTAAGGCTTTCGCCGTTATTGCTGGCGTAAAGCCAAGTTTTTTATTACAATAAATGTACAAGCTATATATGGATTGACATAAATGGAATGCCTCGGTACAATAAAATATGAATGACCATTCATTCAGTTTGCGGCTACGGTCTTTGCTAAGGGGAATGACTTAAATGAAACGAAATAAACCAAAATATAACCAAATTATAGAGGCTGCTGTGCAAGTAATTGCGGAAAACGGTTATCATGCATCACAAGTTTCCAAGATTGCTAAAAAAGCTGGGGTTGCAGATGGAACGATCTATCTTTATTTTAAAAATAAAGAAGATATACTCGTTTCACTTTTCGAAGTGAAAATGGGACAGTTTGTCGAACAGATTAAACAAAGTACAAATGAAAAACAAGGTGCTAGTGAAAAACTTCTTACACTAATTGAGATGCATTTTCGCCAGCTAGTTGAAAATCATTATTTAGCGATTGTAACGCAACTCGAACTTAGGCAGTCGAATAGTGAATTACGATTACAAATTAATAAAGTACTTAAACCCTATTTAGCAGAAATAGATCACATCATACAAGAAGGAATTGATGAAAAAAGCTTTCGGGGAGATTTAAATCTGCCGTTAGTACGTCAAATGATTTTTGGCACCTTAGATGAGGTGGTTACAAACTGGGTTATGAATGAACAGCGATATGATTTACTCGCACAAGCACCTGCAGTACACGCATTAATTATTAACGGACTATCTGTTAGAGAATAGTAGAGGAGGATGAACGTGGCAACTATAGCTTATGAAAAAAAGAACCATGTAGCAATATTAACCATTCAAAAGCCACCTGCAAATGCATTGTCCAGTACACTGATAAAAGATATTGATAAGCATTTGGATGAGATTGAACGTGATCCTGACATTAAAGCAGTAGTATTAAAAGGAGAAGGTAAATTTTTCTCAGCTGGGGCTGATATTAAAGAATTCACTGATCTTCAGGAAGCATCTGATTACGAAGCATTATCTCGAAATGGTCAGCTTGTTTTTGATCGGATTGAGGGACTTTCTATTCCTGTCATAGCTGCGATTCATGGTGCAGCCTTAGGAGGAGGGCTTGAATTAGCAATGTCATGTCACATTCGCTTGGTAACTGAAAGCGCTAAACTAGGGTTGCCGGAGTTGACATTAGGCATTATTCCAGGATTTTCTGGTACACAGCGACTTCCGAATTACATTGGTGCGGCTAGAGCGTATGAAATGCTTCTCAGTGGCACACCAATTACAGGAAAAGAAGCTGCGGATTATGGACTAGCAAATCGGGTTGTGCCAGATGATGCAATTTTCGATGAAGCTATGAAACTAGCAGAAAAAATTGCTTCAAAAAGTAAACCAACAATTAATCATGTAATGCGCTTGATTCCTTTTGCGAAATCAGATAAGTTAAATGATGGGGCATTGGAAGAAGCTAAAGCATTTGGAAAAGTATTTGGATCTGAGGATGCCAAAGAAGGAATCCAAGCGTTTCTTGAAAAGCGGAAACCAAACTTCCAAGATAAGTAAAAAGAAAAGCGAAGGCGACTGTTTAGCGGCGTACAAATAGATAGGCAGGTGAAAAGTAGGAGCATTTTCCCTACGTTCATCCTGACTACCTATTTGCTAGGCGCTAGGAGCCGTAGCTAGACAAGAAAAGCAAAGGCCTAGGAGCCATTGCTGGACAAGAAAAGCACTTGGGGATACCCACATACTAGACAAGTAGATTAAGGAGGAAATCACATGAACATTTATGTTTTGTTAAAGAAGACATTTGACACAGAAGAGAAAATTGCTGTATCAAATGGGCAAATTGAGGATGATGGTGCAGAATTTATCATTAATCCATATGACGAATACGCAGTCGAAGAAGCAATAAAACAACGTGACGAGCATGGTGGCGAAGTTACTGTTGTGACTGTCGGTGACGAAGATTCAGAAAAACAATTACGTACAGCTCTTGCTATGGGGGCAGATAAGGCAGTATTAATTAATACAGAAGACGATCTTGAAGAAGGAGATCAATTCACAACTGCTAAAATTCTTGAAGCATATTTTGAAGAAAAAGATGTTGATCTAATTTTAGCTGGTAATGTTGCAATTGATGAAGCAAGTGGTCAAGTTGGTCCTAGATTAGCAGAACGCATGGGAATTCCATTTGTAACTACAATTACAAGCCTTACAATTGATGGTGATACGGTAAACATTGATAAAGATGTTGAAGGTGACGTAGAAAAAGTAGAAACTAGCTTACCTGTACTAGTTACATGTCAGCAAGGTTTAAACGAACCACGTTACCCATCACTTCCAGGAATCATGAAAGCAAAGAAAAAACCACTTGAAGAATTAGAAATAGATGATCTTGATCTAGATGAAGATGAACTAGAAGCAAAAACAAAAACAGTCGATATCTATCTTCCACCAGAAAAAGAAGCTGGTAAGGTACTTGAGGGAGAATTAGAAGATCAAGTAAAAGAATTGGTTTCATTATTAAAAACAGAATCTAAAGTATTATAAACCTTCATAGAGGAAAGGAGAAACTTTCGTGAGCGATAAATTATTAGTTATTGGTGAATCAAGAGATGGTTCTTTACGTAACGTAACATTTGAAGCAATTGCAGCAGCAAAAAAAATAAATGAAAATGGAGAAGTTGTCGGAGTCATCTGTGGTGACGAAGATCTTCAAAATCAAGCACAAGAAATGATTTATTATGGGGCAGACCGTGTAGTGACTGTTCAACACGATAATCTGAAAACGTATACATCTGAAGGGTACGGTCAAGCAGTAATGGCTGTTATATCTGATGAAGAGCCTGCTAGTATTATTATGGGACATACAGCAATTGGAAAAGATTTAACGCCAAAGATTGCATCTAAATTGGAAACAGGTCTAATTTCCGATGCTACGGATATAGAAGTTAAAGATGGAAAAGCAATCTTTACTCGACCTATTTATTCTGGTAAAGCGTTTGAGAAAAAGATGATAACAAGTGGTATTACATTCGCTACAATCCGACCTAACAATATTGCAGCCCTAGATCGTGATGAATCACGTTCAGGTGACATTTCTTCGAAAGATCTTGATATTACTGATATTCGTACAGTAATCAAAGAGGTTATCCGCAAGGCATCTGAAGGAATAGACTTATCTGAAGCAAAAGTAATTGTAGCTGGTGGACGTGGAGTGAAGAGCGAAGAAGGTTTTAAACCTCTACAAGAACTTGCTGATGTGCTAGGTGGTGCAGTTGGCGCTTCACGTGGTGCATGTGATGCCGATTATTGTGACTATTCCTTACAAATTGGTCAAACAGGTAAAGTAGTAACACCAGATTTATATATTGCAGTCGGTATCTCGGGAGCTATTCAACATTTAGCAGGAATGTCCAACTCAAAAGTTATTGTTGCAATTAATAAAGATCCGGAAGCAAACATCTTTAATGTTGCAGATTATGGTATTGTTGGTGACTTGTTTGAAGTAGTACCAATGCTTATAGAAGAAATTAAGAAAATGAAATAAGTTGAAATGAGTAGAGCTTGATCAATAAGTTTGATCAAGCTCTACTCAAGTGAGTAATAAAAAGAATAAGCAGGATATTAGCTAGGTTATACTAACGGATGGTATACTCATTGTAGATTAAATGCTTGACTAGAGGAGGAATTATAATGGCAATTGTAAATGTATCAGATCAAAACTTCGCAAAAGAAACAGCTGAAGGATTAGTTTTAGCTGATTTTTGGGCACCTTGGTGTGGACCATGTAAAATGATTGCACCTGTCCTAGAAGAAATAGATGGAGAAATGGAAGAAAAAGTTCAAATCGTAAAGCTCGACGTTGATGAAAATCAAGAAACAGCTGGTAAGTATGGTGTAATGAGTATTCCAACGTTATTACTTTTCAAAGATGGAAATGTTGTGGATCAAGTAGTTGGATTTCAGCCAAAAGAGGCGTTAGTTGAGCTAATTAATAAACATGCTTAACCATTCATTTTAATTGATAGTAAGCATTGTTATAATAAAAAGAGCAATCCCTTGTTGCATGTTGTGACAAGGGATTATTTTCGCAGGTAAGAAAGTATAAATCTTTTCTGACTGCATAAGTGTAACTAAGGCTTTCGCCATAAAGGGCTTGGCGATAAGCCAAGTTTTCTAATAACGTCAGAAAGCATAAGTTATGGTAGACCTTATAAGAAAAACTCCGGCACTCGCTATTAAGGACGAGGCGAATGCCGAGCAATTTCTAATAAATACATCTTATCGATTCACTAAGTGTTTATAGAGGATGAATCTAAAATGAATCAAACAATAAAAGAAAAATTAGCTGTACTTCCCATGCAGCCTGGATGTTATTTAATGAAAGATAAACATAATAGCATTATTTATGTTGGAAAATCGAAAGCATTACGAAATAGAGTGAAATCTTATTTCATTGGTGCAAATGATCGGAAAACACAGCGACTAGTATCAGAAATACAGGATTTTGAATATATCGTTACGACATCTGAAATTGAGGCACTCATATTAGAAATGAATTTAATAAAAAAACACGATCCTAAATATAACGTGTTATTAAAAGACGACAAGTCATATCCTTATTTAAAAATTACTGCTGAACGACATCCGAGACTATTAGTTGTGCGCAAAGTTAAAAAGGACAAGGGAAAGTACTTCGGCCCATATCCAAACGTAATAGCTGCTCGGGAAACTAAAAAATTACTCGATCGACTATATCCTCTCAGAAAGTGTAATAAAATGCCAGATCGAGTCTGCCTTTATTATCATATGAAACAATGTTTAGCACCCTGTGTTTATCCAGTCTCAGAAGATACGAACCGTTCAATTGTACAAAGTATCTCTTCGTTTTTAAATGGTGGACATAAAGAAATTAAAAAAGACATTCAGGAAAAGATGTACCAAGCCAGTGAAGACTTAGACTTTGAACGTGCAAAAGAACTGCGTGATCAAATTCAACATATTGAAGCAGTAATGGAGCAACAAAAAATGACGTTAAAAGATCAAATCAATCGAGATATATTTGGATATAGCTACGATAAAGGCTGGATGTGTATACAAGTATTTTTCATCAGACAAGGAAAATTAATCGAACGAGATGTTGCAATTTTTCCTTTCTTTGATGATCCAGAGGAAACATTTATTAGTTATATTGGACGATTTTATTTACACCAACACCATCCAAAACCAAAACAAGTTCTGTTACCTATTGGAGCTGATGCAGATCTTCTAAAAGAACTACTAGAAATAGATGTGACTATACCTTACAGAGGGCGAAAAAAAGAACTTGTAAATTTAGCAATGAAAAATGCACAAATTGCGTTAGAAGAAAAATTTTCTATTATCGAAATTGATGAAGAACGGACAATCAAGGCTGTTGAAAATCTAGGTGAGAAGTTAAATATAGAGGTACCACATCGCATCGAGGCCTTCGACAACTCTAATATACAAGGTACAGATCCAGTCTCTGCAATGGTCGTATTTATTGATGGTAGGCCAAATAAAAAAGAATATAGAAAATATAAAGTGAAGGATGTAAAGGGACCTGATGATTACGATACGATGCGTGAAGTAATAAGACGGCGATACACTCGAGTTTTAAAGGAAAATTTACCACTACCAGATTTGATAATGGTAGATGGTTCTAAAGGACAAATGAGTGCAGCTTTAGATGTATTAGAGAATGAATTGGGTCTAGATATTCCGTTGTGCGGATTAGCGAAGGATGATAAACACAAAACAAGTGAACTTTTGTATGGAAGTCCGCCATCCGTAGTTGACTTATCCAGAAAGTCACAGGAATTTTATTTGATCCAACGAATTCAGGATGAAGTTCACCGCTTTGCCATCACATTTCATCGCCAATTGCGAGGAAAAAGCTTATTTCAATCTGAATTAGATAAAATTCCAGGTGTGGGCGAAAAAAGACGAAGATTGTTATTGACTCATTTTAAATCCATTGAAGAGATAAAAAATAAATCCATTGAAGACATTAGAAAACTTGGAATTCCAAAGGATACAGCAAAATTAATTTTGGATCATTTAAATAGTAAATAAAAAAGAGACTGTCCAAAAGAGTTATCGCCACATTAATTACAAAATACTGTCTATCATTTTATTGATACAGTTGTAATGGGGGATAACTCTTTTTTGGATAACCTCTTAATTCGTGAAAAGAACCGAGAATTCAACCTGCATTATCTTTTTGTTTACTTCCTCTGTACATTCTGCTTCCGTTTCTTTTAACTGTTGAATTGCTTCAGCTAAAAATCCAGCTTCAAGTCGAAAATCTGCTTCAAATGGTGCAGTGAGACGCTTTACTACTGAATCAGACATTAGACTAAATAATATTTCTTTACGCTTATTTTTTAATACTTCTAACTTACCCCATCCAAGTTTCTCAAATATGCTATAAATATCTTCTAATGTATCGAAGTTTAATTTTCTCGCAAGGTTTCTTCCCATAAAGTACAATAATGTATCGGATTCTCTACCTAGTAGTTCAGGTAAACTAATATAACGTAACACATCATATCCAGCTCCGGATGTGTGTAGTTCTTCTAAAAGTGAAGTTGGATATACCTGTTGATTTTTTGACATTGATGTCATCCTTTCATTGGCAGGTAAGAAAGTATAAATCCTTTCTTACTGCATAAGTGTAACTAAGGCTTTCGCCATCAAGGCTTGGCGATAAGCCAAGTTTTCTAATGCGTTAAAAACAAAAAAGTAAGGAATAGATTGCTAGTATTATTATCTATATATTCCTTTTAATGTGCAAGTAATCATCCGATATTTTTTCGATTTGAACAATTAGACCTGTATGAAAAATAAATGGTTCGTTTTCTTGACGCTTTTCAGAGATAGAAGTACAATAAATATGTCACAAATTGTACATTAACGGTCGATTATAGGGAATAGCTAATGCTGAAAAATTAATTTAATGTTAAAGAATTTGTGCTATTACTACATATTTTCTACTGAGGGGGGTAACACATGGCAGGACGTAGCGAATTTAATTATCGCAGATTACATTCACTTTTAGGTGTCATTCCGATAGGGGTTTTCCTGACACAACATCTAATTGTGAATCATTTTGCTGCCTATGGCGCAGAAAGCTTTAATAAAGCAGCAGGTGTATTACACAGCTTACCATTTAAATTGTTATTAGAAACAGTGATTATTTATCTTCCAATTTTGTTTCATGCAATTTTAGGGGTATATATTGTTTTTGTTGCAAAAAACAATGTACAACGATACGGATTTTTCCGTAACTGGATGTTTTATCTACAACGTATAACGGGTATTATTACGTTAATTTTTATTGCGTGGCATGTTTGGGAAACACGTGTACAAATTGCTTTAGGTAATGCTGAAGTTAACTTCTCATTGATGGAAGGTATTCTTGATAATCCGTTTATGTTTTGGTTCTATATTGTAGGGGTTATTTCTACAACTTTCCACTTTGCAAATGGGTTATGGAGTTTCCTAGTATCATGGGGAATTACACAGTCACCTAGATCACAAAAAATTGCTACATATGCAACGTTATTAGTATTTTTGGCTTTAAGCTATGTTGGTGTAAGAGCAATTATCGCATTTGCTTATGGCGTATAAGTTTTAACTTGAGAGGGAGTGAGTATATACAATGAGTAACAAAAAAGTTGTTGTTGTAGGTGGCGGACTTGCTGGACTTATGGCAACAATTAAAGCAGCTGAAGCGGGTGTGAATGTTGACCTGTTTTCAATCGTACCTGTAAAACGTTCTCACTCTGTTTGTGCCCAGGGTGGTATAAACGGTGCAGTAAATACAAAAGGTGAGGGAGATTCTCCTTGGTTGCACTTTGACGATACGGTATACGGTGGCGATTTTCTTGCTAATCAACCACCAGTAAAAGCTATGTGTGAAGCAGCACCAGGTATCATTAATATGTTAGATCGTATGGGTGTAATGTTTAACCGTACACCTGAAGGATTACTGGACTTCCGTCGTTTTGGTGGGACCGCTGTTCATCGTACTGCCTATGCAGGTGCTACTACAGGACAACAACTGTTATATGCACTAGATGAACAAGTTCGACGTTACGAAGTGGAAGGATTAGTAACGAAATATGAAGGTTGGGAATTCCTTGGAGCAATCCTCGATGATGATGGTGTTGGAAAAGGAATTGTCGCTCAAAATATTAAGACACACGAGATAAAATCTTTTGCATCTGATGCAACCATTATGTCTACTGGCGGTCCTGGTATTATATTTGGTAAATCAACTAACTCCATGATTAATACAGGTTCTGCTGCAAGTATTTTATATCAACAAGGTGCTAAATATGCAAATGGTGAATTTATTCAAATACATCCAACAGCAATTCCAGGTGATGATAAACTTCGCTTAATGAGTGAATCTGCACGTGGTGAAGGTGGCCGTGTTTGGACATACAAAGACGGGGAACCTTGGTATTTCTTAGAGGAAAAATATCCTGCTTACGGAAACCTAGTTACACGTGATATTGCGACTCGAGAAATTTTTGATGTCTGTGTAAATCAAAAGCTTGGGATTAACGGAGAAAATATGGTTTATCTCGATTTGTCTCACAAGGATCCTAAGGAATTGGATGTTAAACTTGGTGGTATTATTGAGATTTATGAAAAGTTTGTTGGTGAAGATCCACGTAAAGTACCAATGAAAATTTTCCCTGCTGTACATTATTCAATGGGCGGACTTTGGGTAGATTATGATCAAATGACAAGTATTCCAGGAATCTTTGCATGTGGTGAATGTGACTATTCACAGCATGGTGGAAACCGTCTAGGAGCTAATTCATTATTATCTGCAATTTACGGTGGCGCTGTTGCGGGACCAAATGCAATTAAGTACATCGATGAACTGGATACACATGTAGAAGATCTATCACCTGAGCTTTTTGAAAGAAGACAAAAAGAAGAACAAGATAAATTTGAAGAGCTTATGAAAATGGACGGCGAAGAAAACGCTTATCAGATTCATAAAGAGCTTGGTGAATGGATGACAGACAACGTAACAGTTGTACGTTACAATGATAGGTTAGAGAAAACAGACGAGAAGATTCAAGAACTTCTAAAGCGTTGGGAAAATATTAACATTAATGATACTTCACGTTGGAGTAATCAAGGTGTTATGTTCACTCGTCAATTGCAAAACATGTTACATTTAGCTCGTGTCATTACACTAGGTGCACTAAATCGTAACGAAAGCCGAGGAGCACACTATAAGCCAGATTTCCCTGAACGTAATGACGAGGATTTCTTAAAGACAACGGTTGCAGTATTTAATAAAGAAACAAATAGTCCAGATCTATCCTATGAGGAAGTTGATACATCCCTAATAGAACCAAGATTACGAGACTATTCTAAAAAACATTAGAGGGGAGAAAGAGAAAAATGGCTGAACAAAAAACAGTTACGTTTATAATAACTCGACAAGACAGCCCAGATTCTGCTCCTTATAAGGAAACATTTCATGTACCTTATAAAAAAAATATGAATGTTATTTCTGGGTTAATGGAGATACGACAAAACCCTGTAAATGCAAATGGGGAAAAAACATCACCTGTATATTGGGATATGAACTGCTTAGAAGAGGTTTGTGGAGCTTGTTCCATGGTTATCAACGGTACTGC
The DNA here is from genome assembly GCF_055329585.1 of Virgibacillus sp. GM2-2. Taxonomy (NCBI): domain Bacteria; kingdom Bacillati; phylum Bacillota; class Bacilli; order Caryophanales; family Bacillaceae; genus Virgibacillus; species Virgibacillus sp. GM2-2. The sequence continues at coordinate 19,442 of NZ_JBUZWC010000002.1, forward strand.
CCGTCAATCGTGTGCTGCTTTGGTTGATCAATTGGAACAACCGATTCGCCTAGAACCAATGGCAACATTCCCAGTAGTACGTGATTTAATTATTGACCGTGAACAAATGTTTGATGCACTGAAACAAATTAAAGGTTGGGTACCGATTGATGGTACATATGAATTAGGACCAGGACCACGTATGCCTGAGAAAAAACGTCAATGGGCATATGAGTTGTCTAAGTGTATGACATGTGGTGTTTGTCTGGAGGCGTGTCCGAACGTAAACGATAAATCCGACTTTATTGGACCAGCAGCACTTTCTCAAGCGCGTTTGTTTAACGCACATCCAACAGGAGAAATGAACGCAAGTGACCGTTTAGAGGGTCTTATGCAAGATGGAGGTATTTCTGGATGTGGTAATGCACAAAATTGTGTGGAAGTATGTCCAAAAGGAATTCCTTTAACAACATCAATTGCAGCAATGAATAGAGCAACAAATATTCAAGCATTTAAAAATTTCTTTGGCAGTGACAATGCACATTAACATTAAAAGTGATAGTGATAGAAATGGCCCTACCCAATCGTCATGGGTAGGGTCATTTTTCATTTGCACTGTAAGTAAATATAGAATTTTAAGGATTACAGTATAAGAAAAACCTCGGCTTACGCTATATTGGACGATGTGTATGTCGGGTTTTTCAAAAAGAGTAGGAGTTGTACATAGTGAAAAAGATTTCATATATTGAAGATTTGAATGCCTGGAGGGAATCATTTACGTTCTCTACACCTATTAAAATTCGATTTTCAGAAACAGATATGTTTGGTCATGTAAACAATGTCTCACCCTTTATCTATTTTGAAGAAGCTAGGATTGAATTTTTGAAATCAATAGGTTCATTTGACGAAACAAACGCTGAAGATGGAATACCAGTAGCTGCAGATCTGCAGTGTGATTATCATCATCAGATCTTTTTTAACGACAGATTAGATGTATATGTAAAAGTGAACTATATAGGCAATACATCGATTGATGTACATTATATGGGAATTAACCAAGATGATACGCTTTGTTTAACCGGAAGAGGAAGATTAGTTTACATTAATCCAAAAACAGGAAGACCAGTCTCACTTAGTGAGAAGATGAAGGATAATTTGCGGTCTATTTAAATATACAGCGGCTGTTTTATGAAAAAGTATTGTCACATAAAAACGAAAAATTGGGATCCAGACTAACGGGAATATTAGAGTCTGTGAATGTTCAGTAGCGGACACAGGATTCCTTATTTTAAAATTTTGGGGCTTTTTTTAGGGCAAAAGGACCCACGATGCGTTATCTAGCAAAATGTGAGTGATTTTATTCTGAATTCGCCTAATAAGGAATCCTGTGTCCGCGAACAGGGGCATTTTCCTCATTTTTGCAGGAATAGGGAATCTGGTGTCCGTTTAATTCAAATTTCTTAGTAGTAAAATTGCAAATGCTGTTCACGTATAAAGGTTTCAGGAAAAATGTTAAAAGAATCAACAAAAACCGACTACCATTAGTGATAGTCGGTTTTTTTTAGAGCTTTAATTCACCCATGCGAATAAGCTCTAATACAGCCTGTGATCGCCCTTTGACTCCTAACTTTTGCATAGCATTTGAAATGTGATTTCGGACAGTTTTTTCAGAAATAAACAATTCCTGGGCAATTTCTTTAGTTGTTTTGTCTTGTACGAGTAATTCGAAGACCTCTTTTTCCCTTTTTGTTAATAATTGCTTTGGTTTGTAGTCGTTGTCCTTCAAATGTTAACCCCTCCTTGCTGACATAAAGCTGTATAACGAAGGGAAATTATTTAGTCATTATAGCTTATGAATCCTGTAATAATCAGTGCACACAATTTTCAGTGTAATATGTACTAATCCTATTATTATAATGAACTTTGATTTTTTTGCTATAATTAGTGTATAACAATGACTTTATTGGGGGTTTCGCATGATTCATGAAATTTTGGAATCAAATCAATTCATACTGTTAGTTGCACTGTTATTAGTCATAAGTGTACTTGTTACGAAGTTTTCAACTCGACTTGGTGTTCCTTCCCTCGTTCTATTCATAGGTGTTGGAATGTTAGTTGGAAGTGATGGGCTAAATTTTATATACTTTGATAATGCAGCAATTGCACAACTCATTGGTGTATTTGCGTTAGTTATAATCCTTTTCGAAGGTGGTTTACAAACGAAATGGACAACAATTAAACCAGTATTACCTTCTGCCACTATTTTAGCAACGTTAGGAGTCTTAGTTACTTCTCTCCTCGTCGGCATTGCATCAAAATATATCCTCGATATTACCTGGTTAGAGGCATTTCTCGTTGGATCAATTGTAGGTTCAACAGATGCAGCTGCAGTGTTTTCCGTGTTAAAAGGAAAAAATATTACAGGAAATGTTAAGGCGACCCTGGAAGCGGAGTCTGGAACAAACGATCCAATGGCTATGTTTTTAACGCTTTCCGTTATTCAACTTATTACACAGATTGAATCTGGTATTTTGCCACTCATAGGTACGTTTTTCTGGCAAATGGGGCTTGGGCTAGTACTAGGGTTGATTATTGGTAAGATAGGGAGCGTATCAATAAATCGAATTAATCTTGATTCCAGTGGATTGTATCCTTTATTTGGGATCGCGTTTGCATTCTTGACATATAGTATTACCTCATTATTAGACGCAAGTGGACTACTGGCGGTATATATAGCAGCATTGGTTATTGGTAATTCGGATTTGACCTATCGCCATTCTATTATGCGGTTTAACGAAGGATTTGCTTGGATGGCGCAAATTGTTATGTTCGTCATTCTTGGGTTGTTTGTGTTTCCAACGGAACTATTTACCTTAAAAAATATTATTAATGGTTTATTAATATCTGTGATCTTAATATTGGTCGCTCGGCCAGTTGCTGTTTTTATCAATTTAGTAAGATCAGAATATAATGTTAAAGAAAAGATATTTCTATCCTGGGCAGGTCTACGTGGAGCTGTACCAATTGTTTTGGCTGTATTTCCGATGCTTGCCGGGATTGAGAATAGCCAAATCATCTTCAATGCAGTATTTTTCGTAGTCTTGACATCTACATTAGTGCAGGGGTCAACCATTACGTATATTGCAAGGTTATTAGGATTAGAGGGAAAGGAAAAGACAAAACCAATTCACTCATTGGAACTTATTTCAATCGGTAAAACAAATGTAGAAATGGTCGAATATTACGTAACAGAGAATAATCATATTATTGGCCAGACATTGGAAGAATTAATTTTACCAGATAACACATTAATAAATGCTATAATAAGAGATGGGAAAATCATAACTCCAAATGGCCAGACAGCTATAAAAGAAAGTGATACACTTTATGTACTCGTTTCTCGAAATAGTAAAAAGAAATTAAAAGAAATACTTGAAAGAGACCATGAAGGAGAATTAACAAGTGGTGAAACTATTATTTAGTACTGATGTAGAAGTTCTATAGTTATCAGTAAGGACTAATGTAAAGTGTTTATCACAATTATGTTACGATACTATTAGATTCATGAATTTACGGGAGGGTAACCCACTTGGAAAAAAGCATATCTAGTGCAGCTATTGCGGATACAGAAAAAAAACTTCGATATATAGCTGGCATAATCAAACAAAATGGCCGCAAAATTTTAAATAACTATCCCATAACCTCACCACAGTTTATAGCATTACAGTGGTTGTTGGAAGAAGGGGATTTAACTATAGGTGAGTTATCTAATAAAACTGGGTTAGCGTTTAGTACTACAACTGACTTGGTTGACAGGATGGAGAAAAATGATCTTGTCGAACGTGTTAGGGATCAGAACGACCGCCGTGTTGTTCGAATTCATGTATTGGAAAAAGGAAATACAATTATTCACGAAGTAATTAAAAAGCGACAAGAATATTTAGGCGAAGTGTTATCCAACTTTTCGGTTGAAGAAACAGAAACATTAAATAAATTACTCGCTTTTTTACACGAGCAAATGAAATGTGTGCAAGAAAAATAACAACTTAGAAGAGGCGATTGACATTGGATCAAGCTATTGGAGTTATTGATTCAGGTGTTGGTGGATTAACTGTTACACATGAATTGATGAGACAATTACCAAAGGAAAAATTATTGTATGTTGGAGATACATTACGTTGCCCTTATGGACCTAGATCTGAAAATGAAGTGAAAAAGTTCACATGGGAAATGGTAAACTTTTTATTAGAAAAAAATATTAAAATGTTAGTTGTTGCTTGTAATACTGCTACAGCATTTACCTTGTCGGAGTTACAGGAAAGGTTAGACATACCTGTAATTGGGGTGATCAATCCTGGTGCTCGTGCAGCTATAAACGCTACAAAAAACATGCATATCGGGGTAATTGGAACGGATGGGACTGTACGTAGTGAAGCATATACAAAGGCGCTCATTAGTATTCATTCCGATATACATATAAATGCATTAGCATGTCCTTTACTCGTACCGATGGTTGAAAAAGGTATGTTGCATGGCCAAACCACTTATGATATTGTATCGGAAACGTTAGAACCTATGAAACGGAATAATCATATTGATACATTAATACTTGGATGTACACATTATCCGTTAATAAAAGATACAATTCAGCAAGTAATAGGGAATCATGTTTCGATAATTTCATCTAGTGAAGAAACAGCTCGTGATACTAGTGCCATCCTCGAATATCATGAAAAGCTATATAAAGGTGAACGTATACCTACGCATCAATTCTATACAACCGGTGAGTTAAGCACATTTGAAATGATTGCAAAGCGAATTTTCCAAAATACAAATAATGATGTGCAATCAATAGAAATTGAACATGCGACAATGAAAAAATAGATTCTGTTTCCACAGGATCTATTTTTTATGGGGAGAAAATTGTAATTCAAGACGTCAGAAACTATGGCAGACCTTATAAAAAATGCGATACTCGCTAGTAGGGACGAGACGAAAAACGTTTTTCTAATGCATACAAGGATAAAGTTAACAGGGTTTTCGTCTATAAGTTTGGTGAAGAACCAAAATTTCTAATAAAGAAATATGTGATAGGTTGGTCTAATTTTACGATGGGCTCGTATATATAATAGTACAAACCATCGTAGGAGGGAATAACATGCGAATGCGCGGTATTTTTTTGATGACAGGTATAATGAGTATTTCCGTGATATTAAGTGGGTGTTTTCAAGGGGAGCAGTCCTTAGATGACAAAATAGATCCACCACCTGAAAATGCTACGGAAGTAAGTAAAGAATCTGAAGCAACGAAAGAAGATGCAGGCGAGGAAGTGGCAGCAGAAACTGTAAAAAGACAGCTATTCTTACTCGATTCGAATGGAATGGTTGTACCACAAACGGTAGAATTACCAGCAACTGATGAAGTAGCAACACAGGCCATGGAATATTTAGTGAAGGATGGTCCGATCACATCACTTTTACCAAATGGGTTCCAAGCAGTATTACCTGCTGGAACGGAGATCCTCGGACTTGATTTACAAGAAGATGGTACAATGATTGTTGATGTCTCAAGTAATTTTAAAGAATATGAGGCTGAACAGGAGTTAGAAATACTGCAAGCAATGACATACACGTTGACACAATTTGATAGCGTCAAAAAGGTTAAACTTTGGATAAATGGGTATCCTGTAAACGAAATGCCTGTAAATGGCACACCATTATCTGACGGTTATTCTAGAACAAATGGAATTAACATGATTCAAACGGATACAGTTGATTTCCTAGGTGCTACACCGGTAACTTTATATTACCCAACTCAGCACAATGATTTGAACTATTTTGTTCCAGTAACACAATATATTCAGATGGATGGAGCAAAAGATTATCAATCAATTGTAAGTGCTTTAATCGAAGGACCGAACTATAATAGAAACTTAATGCAAGTGTTTAATTCTTCCGTGTCGTTAGTGGAAGAGCCTCAATTAAAAGATGGTGTACTATCACTTGTTTTTAATGAAAACGTTCTGATGGATAAGGAAAAAGCAACGATATCAGATAAGGTAATGGAATCATTAGTACGCACCCTAACTGAAAACAGTGAAGTAGAAGCAGTTAAGGTAAATGTTAATCAAGTAGAAAAAATATTTAATGAAAGTGGAGAGGCATACTCTGAACCGGTAACAAAGAAAATGGTAATGCCAAGTGAAAAACTATAAATGTCGAAAAGGCTGTTTAATCAGCCTTTTTCTGTTGAATGAAAGAATAGTCAATAATAAAAAAATTTGGCATTCATTTGTATGCAAATTTGATTGGAAGATTTTCTAAACTGTTTGTAAACCAGCATATTTGAATTGAAAATCATTTTATCGCCTATGATACTACATGTATATGTAATGGTGCTAATACTTTCCTAACTGTTTTCTCGAGTGAAATATGTTACGATTAATCGTGGAATTGAGGAGGCGAATACATTTGAGAAATGATAATAGAGAATTAGATCAATTACGTGATATTACGATGACTGTGGATTATATCAAACATCCAGAAGGCTCCGTTTTAATAAAGGTTGGGGATACAAAAGTTATTTGTAATGCTAGCATAGAAGATAAAGTTCCACCGTTTTTGCGTGGGCAAGGAAAAGGTTGGATTACTGCTGAATATTCCATGTTACCACGTGCTACTGATAGGCGAAATATACGTGAATCGTCTAAAGGAAAAGTTAGTGGTCGAACAATGGAAATTCAGCGTTTGATTGGAAGGGCTCTTCGGTCGGTAGTTGATCTAGATAAAATTGGTGAGCGTACTGTATGGGTTGATTGTGATGTTATACAAGCGGACGGTGGAACGCGTACAGCATCGATAACTGGCGCATTTGTTGCTGTTGTTCTTGCTTTTGGTAAATTGATAGAAGCAAAAGCAATTGATAAAATGCCTGTAATGGATTTTTTAGCAGCTACATCTGTAGGAGTTCTTGAAGATGGAAAGGAAATTTTAGATTTAAATTACGAAGAAGATTCGCAAGCTCAAGTGGATATGAACATTGTTATGACTGGATCAATGAAATTCGTTGAAATTCAGGGTACAGGAGAAGAAGCTACTTTTTCACATGATCAATTACAAAAGATGCTACAGCTTGCAACAAAAGGCTTACAAGAAATAATGGATAAGCAGAAAACGGTTCTTGGTGAGTTAGCTTCAATCGTTGGAGAGACAAAGAACACACACATAGCAGGTGAAAAATAATGAAAGAAATAATCATTGCTACAAAAAACGATGGAAAAGCAAAGGAATTTAAAAAGTTTTTCTCAGAATACGGTGTACAAGCCTCATCGTTATTAGACCTATCAAAGGATATTCCTGATGTCGAAGAAACTGGTACTACTTTTGAAGAAAATGCGAAACTGAAAGCTGAACAAATTGCTGCATTGTTAAATGTTCCTGTTCTTGCGGATGATTCTGGATTAATGATCGACGCATTGAATGGTGAACCTGGAGTATATTCTGCTAGATATGCAGGAGAACCAAAAGATGACAATGCGAATGTAAAAAAAGTTTTGAAGAATTTGGCTACATTACCAAACAATGAACGTAGTGCCCGTTTTGTTTGTGTACTAGCCGTTGCAACACCAGGAACAAAAACAATTACCCACAAAGGGTTATGTGAAGGTACGATTGCAACTGAACCAAGAGGAGATAATGGGTTTGGATATGATCCAATTTTTATTCCTGAAAATTACACAGTTACGATGGCAGAGTTAACACCAGAAGAAAAAAGTAAAATTAGTCATCGAAAAAATGCACTAAACCATTTGGATAACTGGATTAAACAGTTATAAATCGTACAATCAGGAGGGATTGCATCGTGACAAAGGTTCTGTTTGTAAGTGACAGTCACGGTTCGCTCGAAGAAATTAATCAAGTGAGGAATCAAGTGGACGTTGACCTAATGATCCACTGCGGAGATTCAGAATTAGAGTTAGATGTAAAGGAACTTGAAAGTTTCGTAAAGGTAAAGGGAAATTGTGATTTCGATAGTCGATTTCCAAATGAGCAAATTTTAGAGATTGATGAAATTAATTTTTTTGTTACGCATGGCCACCTTTATCAGGTAAAATCGGGTTTAACGACCATCTCTTATCGTGCAGAAGAACTGCAGGCAAATGTAATTGTCTTTGGCCATACACATGTTGCGGGCGTATGGAAAATGGGGAATCAGCTTTTTATCAATCCTGGGAGTTTAAGACTACCTAGAAGAATAGCAGAGAAAACCTATGCAGTTATGGAATGGGACCAGCTTGATGATATAAGCGTAAAATTTTATACTGTGGAAGGTAAGCTACTTGAAGAATTGACCTATCAAACAACTTTGTCCTAACTAGAAGAGCTTATTAATAATTAATAAGCTTTTCATGGCAAAGTCTTGACAAAAAAAGTTAGAGTGCCTATAATGATTCTTGTCCGTTAAAAATCTGTTTATTATTAGTGCGGGTGTAGTTTAGTGGTAAAACCTCAGCCTTCCAAGCTGATGATGAGGGTTCGATTCCCTTCACCCGCTCCATACATATGATAAGCGAAAGCGATCCGTTAATGATGGTATGAACTGGGCTTTACTGAAGCTGACTAGTCATAGGACGCTATAGCTAAATTATTATTGTCCCAGTAGCTCAGCTGGATAGAGCAACAGCCTTCTAAGCTGTGGGTCGCAGGTTCGAATCCTGCCTGGGACGCTAATGTAAGAGTCTAATCCTTTATAAATATAAAGGGTTAGGCTTTTTTTATTCTATTTTTTTTATTCTATTATGACTATTCTATTACTAAAGAACTGTAGGTAGATTAACGAACTTTGGATTGCTTGTGTAATTAGCTGTTACCGTTTGATATCAAATGCTTACTATAGTTGGTGAGTCTCCATTTTCTTTAAAGGAGAAAGTAGAGCTAGGTTTATCTATCAAATAAAAGTTAGATAGGCTAATAACTTAAAAGGAGAAGATAACTATGGTAACAGTAGCAATAGATATTGGGCATGGATCCGATACGTGGGAAAGCGGAGGTGGAAAAGGAGTTGTCCGAAATGGAGTTGTATACGAAGAGCATACGTTTAATTCCAAGGTAGCCGTAGAATTGGACAAGTTACTCAGGGCAAATGGTATCGATACGCTTTTATATCAGCAACCCTTTTCCCCAGAAATTGGCTTAACCCAACGCACAAACTATTATAATGCACAAAACGTAGATTTAGTTTGGTCGATTCATGCAAACGCAAATAGTTCTTCAAGTCCGAATGGTCGCTGTGCTTTTTATTGGTATACAGCTGATGACTCTAGAAGTTTAGCAGAATTATATACTGAAGAGGTACAAAATGCTGGTTATAGTACACACGGTAATGGACTTCACGCCAGTCAACCAGGTAGTTGGACTAACCTTCACATTTGCCGTGAAACAAATATGACCGCTGTATTAACAGAAAACGGATTTATGACAAATGATGCTGATTTCGAGTTAATCTTTGGTTCGAAGCAATCTGAGTACGTTCGTGAAATCGCAGTAATTCATGCCAAAGCTATTACAAGATATTTCAATATTGACTTTGATGAAGGTGCAGAAACTGGTCAAAAATATGTGGAAGTAATCGTTGACTCATTATGGACGTATAACTCTCCAAATTGGGATGACAAGGCAGTAGTAGTCCACGACGGGGAAGTTTTTACAGTTATTAAGGACAGATTCTATGTGAATGGCGGTTATATGTATCAAATTAAAAGCGGTTTGTATATCACTGCTAATCCAACTTATGTAAGGGCATATACTAGCTAATTTTAAACTTATAATGATTTAGTTTTAACTTTTCAAAAAGGGCTTCTATATTGGGATAAATGAACAATCAACGCTTTATTTTACAGCATAAGCTAGTAATAGTTAATGCTAGTAAAAGAAAGGAAGAGATGAGTGGCTCAATATGTAGTAGCTATTTTTGGAGGGCACAATGAAGATACTTGGGAACGAACAGGGGGAAAAGGTGTACGTACGTCCTTAGAACCGGATGGTGTATATGAGGAACATGATAGTAATATGGATATTGCATCTGAAATTGTAAAATTACTAAACAAACATGATAATGTAACTGTTCTATTTCCACAAAAAAATGGTCATAACAACATGACATTATATGAACGTGTTCAATATTGTAATGACCATCAGGTAGATTTCACAATTTTTGTCCATTCTAATGCGTCTGCAAATCGTTCAGCCACAGGTGCATGTGCATTTTATTATCCTAGTAGTTCAGCAGAGGAATATGCTAATTACTATGCTGAAGAAATGAAAAACGCTGGTTACCCTTTATGGCAGGGCGGTACTTATGAGTGCCAACCAGGAACATGGTCAAATTTCTATGTCGTAAGAAATACAAATATGCCAGTATGTCTCACAGAAAACTTTTTCTTTACAAATCCTGTAGAATTAAGAAAATATTTATTAGATCCTGTTCAGTTAGATAATATTGCAAAAATTCATTATATCGCTGCTAGCCGCTATTTAGGATTATCAGAGCTCGAAAGCTTTGAACCACCTAATACGCAAGTGAAACCAGAAGAAATTGTATGGTATTTAGCGAGAGGTGACAACGGTATACGTGTAGGAAACCTACAACGAAAACTAAAAATGTTAGGATATTATGATGGAGCGATTGATAATAACTATGGCCCATTAACTGAAAAAGCAGTTAAGGAATTTCAGCGTGACCAGGGTTTAGTTGTTGATGGTTACTATGGTCCAAAGACACAAGCTGCATTGAATAATATTGACACTAGTAGTGCAGCGAGTCGATATAACTTGGATTCGATTGTACCTTATCCCGGACCAGTGCAATATGGAGACACGGGAAAAAATGTGAAACGAGTTCAACGGGCTGTTGGAGTAGAAGTAGATGGAATTTTCGGTCCAAAAACATTAGAAGCGGTAAAAGACTATCAACGTGAGAAAGGAATAGCAGTAGACGGTTCTGTTGGACCTATCACGTGGGGTGTTATGTTTTAAGGAAACTTCAAAGTTGAAAGAGAAACCTTTGTAAACTATACTTAGGTTTCTCTCTTATACTGTTAGTTTATTTTATTGTGATTCGGGTATGTATAGTAAAGTGTGTATGGTACAAATAAAAAATAGGGGGTGAACAAAGAGTGGAAAATGGAAATGTAATTTTATTTCCTAAATGGAAGAGATCATTGGAAGAAGATAGTTTACTTGCTTTGAAGGAAAAACGTTATGAAGAGGCACTACATAAACTTGAACAATTAATTCATTATCAAGTGAATAATCACGAAATAGTCATTGGGAAACTTATATGTTTAATGGAGTTAGACAGACACGATGAAGCGCAGGAATTAAGTGAAGAATTATTACATAATAAAAATGAACATTATTATCATTATGTACATATTTATTTAACGATCTTGTTTCAAACAAATCAGTATAATCGACTAATCGAACAAGTTGAATATGAATTTGAAACTGCAGAAGTTCCCCAGCCATTATATGAACAATTTCAGCAACTATATGATATGAGTAAAAAGATGAATATTGATATAATGGATGAAAGGCATAAAGAATACATAAATGAATTACTTGAGGCGGTTAAGGAAGAAAATCATGTAAAACAATGGAGACTGGTTGAGAATCTTCGCAAAATAAATGCATCACCTTCCATTAAAACGGTAGAAACGCTTCTAAAAAAGGATACAGTGCATCCAGTAACCAAAACTGCTATATTTAAATGGCTACAAGATAACGACATTAAAAATCCTATTCAAGTACATAAATTTGACGTAGAAGTATGCGTAGAGCCAAATGCTATTTCAGAAATTCATTCACATAGCACCTACAATCAAATTCAACTATTAATTAACCAAATGGAACAAAAGAATCCATCGCTTTATAATTTAATGGAGACATTGCTGCATCAATACATATATGTGCGCTTTCCTATTATGCCCCCCAGTGAACACGTTGGCCATATAGCGAATGCATTAATGTATTTAGGAGAGACTTATTTAGGGATTAATTCCGTTTCGGAAGAACAAGTAGATTCAGAAGTTCTACGCTATAAAGAAGAAATTCAATTATGTGAAACATTATATTTGAGTATTATCGAGGAGTAGCTATAGACTACAAATGCTTGAAAGACATGGTGATTATGTTATAATGATATGGTTGTAAATTAGATAATTCTATTAAAGACATAACATACTAAATGATTGTGCAAAAGTAATGGAATCAATAGATTTTTGGAGGGAAAATTATATGTCAGCAAAATGGGAAAAGCAAGAAGGAAATGAAGGAGTACTAACGATTGAAGTTAGCGCTGATGAATTTGACAAGGCGCTTGATCAAGCGTTTAAGAAAGTAGTAAAACAGGTGCAAATCCCTGGATTCCGTAAAGGAAAAGTACCACGTAAAATTTTTGAAAACCGTTTTGGAGTAGAATCGCTATACCAAGATGCAGTAGATATCGTTTTACCTACTGCATATACGAATGCAGTAGAAGAGACAGGAATCGAACCTGTTGAACAACCAGAAGTAGATATTGAAGAAATAGAACAAGGAAAAGATCTTATATTTACTGCAAAAGTTACTGTAAAACCTGAAGTAAAACTAGGTGAATACAAAGGACTTGAAGTTGAGGAACAATCTGTTGAAGTTACAGATGAAGACGTTCAAGAAGCAATTGAAAGTCAGCGCGAGCAACATGCAGAATTAATTGTCAAAGAAGAAGGTAACGTTGAGCAAGGCGATACAGTTGTTATGGATTTTGAAGGATTTATGGATGGAGAAGCATTTGACGGTGGTAAAGGAGAAAACCATTCGTTAGAAATCGGATCTGGACAATTTATTCCAGGCTTTGAAGAACAATTAGTTGGTAAGACATCTGGAGAAGAAACAGAAATTAATATCACATTCCCAGAAGAGTACCATGCGGAAGATTTAGCTGGAAAAGATGCTATGTTTAAAGTTACAATCCATGAAATTAAAACAAAAGAGTTACCAGAACTTGATGATGAATTCGCAAAAGATCTTGATGATGAAGTGGAAACACTTGATGAATTAAAAGCAAAGAAAAAAGAAGAACTTGAAAATCAAAAGAAACAAGATGCAGAAAATCAAAAACGTGAAACTTTGATTGAAAAAGCTTCTGATAACGCTGAAGTAGATATTCCTGAAGCGATGGTTAACACTGAACTTGAGCGTATGATTAAGGAATTTGAACAACGCCTTCAGATGCAAGGAATGACTATGGAAATGTATTTCCAATTCTCAGGTCAAGATGAAGATGCATTGAAAGAGCAAATGAAAGACGACGCTCAAAAACGCGTAAAAACGAATTTAGTATTAGAAGCAATTTACAACGAAGAAAACTTGGAAGTTTCAGATGAAGACGTTGATAAAGAGCTTGAAAACATGGCTTCCATGTACCAAACAGAGGTAGAACAACTTAAGCAGATGCTAGGTGGAAACACGGATGCAATCAAAGAAGATTTGAAATTCAAACGTGCTCTTGACTACCTTGTTGAGCAAAGTAAAACAGTTTAATTAAGCTAAATATGTTTATTTCTAACTGAATGAGGCAAATACTAACAAGGCGCGATAATTTCGTGCCTTGTTTTCACTGGTAAGGAAATATAATTTATGGAATACCAGTATAAGTGCGGCTAAGACTTTCACCAAATTTTAATGGCGAATGCTTCGTTTTCTAAAAAACTTTATTGTACATATAGTAAAAGTGAGTAATCTTTCCGTGTGTTGGTTACATATGATAAATCATATACGCTTAAACTCGTCCAACGGAAAGTGCAAAAGTTAAATTTTGGCATTTACTTAGTTATGATTTGACTTTTTTATATATTTCTCCATAATTATAAAATAAATATAGTAAAGTATATTGTTTTGTATTCTAATTGTGTTCTGATATTATGGGCTATGAAAGTTGAATCCTATATAGATGAAATTAGGAGAAGATTTAAACTTTTAGGGGTGAAATGGAATGTTTAAATTTAATGAAGAAAAAGGTCAATTGAAATGTTCTTTTTGTGGAAAGAGTCAAGACCAGGTTCGTAAACTAGTTGCTGGACCAGGTGTTTATATATGTGATGAATGTATTGATCTTTGTACGGAAATTGTAGAAGAAGAGCTTGGAACAGATGAAGAAACTGAATTTAAAGAAGTTCCGAAGCCAAAAGAGATTTGTGACATATTAAATGACTATGTTATCGGTCAAGATAAGGCAAAGAAAAACCTATCAGTAGCTGTATATAATCATTATAAACGGATTAATTCTCCGAAAAATAATGAAGATGTAGAGCTTTCTAAAAGTAATATCGCAATGCTTGGGCCAACTGGTAGTGGTAAAACATTACTTGCTCAAACACTAGCAAGAATTTTGAATGTGCCGTTTGCAATCGCAGATGCTACATCATTAACTGAAGCTGGTTATGTTGGTGAAGATGTTGAAAATATTCTTTTGAAGCTGATTCAAGCAGCAGACTATGATGTAGAAAAAGCTGAAAAAGGAATTATCTATATCGATGAAATTGATAAGGTAGCTAGAAAATCAGAAAACCCATCTATTACAAGAGATGTTTCTGGTGAAGGAGTACAACAGGCATTGTTGAAAATCTTGGAAGGAACTGTTGCGAGTGTTCCACCTCAAGGTGGACGTAAGCATCCTCACCAAGAATTTATCCAAATCGATACAACAAACATCTTATTCATCTGTGGAGGTGCATTTGATGGTATCGATCAGATCATTAAGCGTCGCTTAGGTAAAAAAGTAATTGGATTTGGTGCCGACGATCAAAAACAAGACCTTGAAGTTGGTCAGTTGCTTTCAAAAGTTTTACCAGAAGACTTGTTGCGTTATGGTCTAATTCCAGAGTTCATTGGTCGTTTACCTGTTATTGGAGCATTGGAACCACTAGATGAGGATGCTCTAGTTGAAATTCTAACAAAACCAAAGAACGCATTAGTGAAACAATACGAAAAGTTATTCTTAATGGATGACGTTGAATTAGAATTTGAAGAAGACGCACTAGTTGAAATAGCTAAAAACGCAATTGAACGTAAAACAGGAGCTCGTGGGTTACGATCAATAATAGAAGGGTTAATGCTTGATGTCATGTTTGAACTGCCATCTCGTGATGATATTGAAAAATGTATTATTACGAAGGAAACAGTGCTACTTGAAGATGGAAGTCCTAAACTTATTTTCAAAGATGGTACTGTAAAGGATGACAACAAACCATTACCGAAGGAAAGCGCATAGTAAAAGGTGAACCATACGTAAAATAGACTGACGGAAAAGAATAATTAGCTCTTCCTGTTGCTTCTTAGAATAAAAGGAAGGTTTAATTATTCTTGAAGTCAGTCTTTTTATGTTTAGCTGCAACGCCTAGACACTCGAGACATAAGCAGATTGCTTTCGTGTGGTAAAATTCACCACAATACACCGTTTGCTGATGTTATCGTGTCTTTTGCGCTTTACCAATGTTATAAACATACATAGACCCTTTATAGGTAATACTAACGGTACAACAATTGGACAAGACTACATATACGTTTACAAATGGAAAAGTTTTCTTTAAACTTAAATGATATTAAAGAAAATGAGTAATTTTTATTTGATTATTCTGGAGGTACATATAATGACAAATGAAACTAAACGGCTTTCCCTCCTACCATTACGAGGTTTATTAGTTTTCCCATCCATGGTGATTCATCTTGATGTTGGTAGGGAGAAGTCTATTCAAGCCTTGGAAAAAGCAATGATGGAAGACCAAATAATTTTCTTAGCTGCACAAAAAAAAGTGAGTGTTGACGATCCTACTCCTGAAAATATATATCGTGTTGGTACAGTAGCAAAGGTAAAACAAATGCTGAAGTTACCAAATGGAACAATTCGAGTTTTAGTAGAAGGATTATACCGTGCAGAAATCATTGAATTTCTCGAAGAAAAAGAGCAATTTATAGTTGATATAGAGGAAATAGTGGAAGAACGCGGTGATAAAAATGAAGAAGAAGCACTAATGCGTTCGTTATTAAATCAATTTGAACAATATATTAAGGTCTCTAGGAAAATTAATCATGAAACCCTAGCTACCGTTACCGATATAGAAGAAGCTAGTCATCTTGCTGATATCGTTACTTCACATTTATCGCTAAAGTTGAAGGACAAGCAGGAACTGTTAGAAATGGAAAATGTTAAACAACGGATTCAACGGTTAATTAAATTAATTTCTAACGAGAAGAAAGTATTGGATTTGGAAAAGAAAATAGGTCAACGCGTAAAGAATTCTATGGAGAAGACTCAAAAAGAGTATTATCTTCGTGAGCAATTAAAGGCCATACAAAAAGAACTTGGTGAAAAAGATGGAAAATCAGGTGAAGTTGAACAGCTCCGCGATAAAATTGAACAATCCGATATGCCTGATCGTATATTAGAGGTTGCTCTTAAAGAATTAGACCGATATGAAAAGGTACCTCAAAGTTCAGCTGAAAGTTCTGTCATTCGTAACTATTTAGAGTGGTTGATAGCATTACCTTGGACAGAGGAAACACAGGATACAATAGAAATAGACCATGCACACAAAATTCTAGATGAGGATCATTATGGTCTAGAAAAAGTTAAAGAACGGGTACTAGAATATCTAGCTGTTCAAAAACTCACTAACTCAATCAAAGGTCCAATATTGTGTATTGTTGGTCCTCCGGGAGTTGGTAAGACATCATTAGCCAAGTCGATTGCACGAGCAATTAATCGAAACTTTGTGCGTATATCATTAGGTGGAATTCGTGATGAAGCTGAAATTAGAGGACATAGACGCACCTATATTGGTGCTATGCCTGGTCGAATCATTCAAGGCATGAAAAAAGCGAAGACGATTAATCCCGTTTTTTTACTGGACGAAATAGATAAAATGTCAAATGATTTTCGGGGCGATCCGTCGTCAGCGATGTTAGAAGTGCTTGATCCTGAACAAAACAGTAATTTTAGTGACCACTTTATTGAAGAAACATATGATTTATCTAGTGTAATGTTTGTTGCAACTGCTAACTATGTAAATAACATCCCCGGACCATTGCTTGATCGAATGGAACTTATTTCGATTGCTGGCTATACCGAAGTGGAAAAGGTTCATATAGCCAAAGAACATCTGTTACCAAAACAGTTGAAAGAGAATGGCTTGAAAAAAGGGAATTTACAAGTTCGTGATGATGCATTATTAAAGCTAATTCGAACGTACACAAGAGAAGCGGGAGTTCGTAGCTTAGAACGCCAAATTGCTAGGCTTTGCAGAAAGGCTGCGAAAATAATAATTTCTGAGGATAAGCAAAAAGTTATCGTTACAACCAAAAACATGGAGGATTTGCTTGGAAAACCTGTTTTTCGATACGGACAAATGGAGCAGGAAGATCAGGTTGGAACCGCTACTGGATTAGCATATACTGCAGCTGGCGGGGATACGCTCGCTATTGAAGTTTCACACTACCCAGGTAAAGGGAAACTAACACTTACAGGAAAATTGGGTGACGTTATGAAAGAATCTGCACAGGCAGCATTTAGCTATATCCGATCACGTGCAGAAGAATTAAACATTGATCCTAACTTTCATGAAACGTTTGATATCCATATTCACGTGCCAGAAGGAGCAACACCAAAAGATGGTCCTTCTGCGGGGATAACGATGGCAACTGCATTGGTATCTGCTCTATCTGGAAAGGCTGTTAAAAAAGAGGTAGGAATGACCGGAGAAATTACGCTTAGAGGAAGGGTCTTACCAATCGGTGGCCTAAAGGAAAAGTCATTGAGTGCCCATCGTGCTGGTATATCAACTATTATCATTCCTGAAGAAAATGCAAAAGATATTGATGATATACCAGAAAGTGTACGTAATGAATTAACGTTTATTAAAGTAAATCATTTGGATCAAGTGTTAGAGCATGCGCTAGTGAGGGATGATCATGAAGGTAAATAATGCAGAGATTGTTATTAGTGCGGTAAGTAAAAAACAATATCCAAATGATCGACTTCCTGAAATCGCACTTGCTGGAAGATCGAATGTTGGAAAATCATCATTTATTAATCGGTTAATTCATCGGAAAAATCTTGCTAGAACATCATCAAAGCCCGGAAAAACACAAACCTTAAATTTTTATAAGATAAATGAATACTTTTACTTTGTTGATGTTCCTGGTTATGGATACGCCAAGGTTTCCAAGAAGGAACGTGAAAAATGGGGCGTCATGATGGAAGAGTATTTCGAAACGAGAGATACGTTAAAAGCAGTTTTATTAATAACAGATATCCGTCATGAACCAACTGCAGATGACCAAAATATGTATGAATTTTTAAAGCACTTCGAACTGCCAGTAATTGTCATTGCTACAAAACTAGATAAAATTCCAAAAGGGAAGCGTGCAAAGCATTTGAAAAGAACGAGAAACACACTCCAAATGGAAAACGAAGATCGGCTTATTCCTTTCTCTGCAGAAACAGGAGAAGGAAAAGATGAGGCTTGGAGCGTTATCAGATCGTTTCTATAGGCTGTTTTCTACAAGTGTTGATTTGCACAATGTCGGTAATGTGTGACACCTCGTGGCACTTAATAATGGTCGATTAAAGACAACAGAACTTATAAAAAGAGCAGTTCTATAAAATGAATATACAATTGTTGCTTCGGTGAGTTATTTGATTCACCGAAGCTTTTTTGAGTTGTGAGTTTATTATAAATAATAGAGTTTTGCCTTATAATCTAGCGGAAAATTTTATAATGTTGAGTTCAAAATACTCCTTAGGTAGAGGAGTATTTTGTTGCATACGGAGGTATTTGTACGCTATTACGAGGTATACTTCTGAGAGTATTAAATATGTATGTATAGTCAGAAATATAGGAAAATAGAGAATTCGTATATTGTCTGTCAACTTGCTATAATAAAATGTATCAGTTCTGAAAGCAAAAATAGTTACATACACAGTAGTATATGGACTATAACAAGAGAGAAAGGGTGGTTAGTTTATGAAAAGACTGAATATTATGTTAATAATTGGATTAGTAGCTATCTTGTTAGCTGCATGTGGATCAGAGGGGGAAACTAACTCTGGAGATAGCGGGGAAGCTTCTGGAGATGGACAGGATTTAAATTTAATAGAGGATGGCAAACTTATATTTGCTGCATCTGGAGAATTCAAACCGTTTAGTTACATGAAAGACGGAAAAATGGTGGGATATGATATCGCTGTTGCTGAAGCGGTAGCTGAAAAATTAGGACTCGAGGCTGTGCAAGAAAAAGCTAAATTTGCTGCAATTGTAACTGGTGTTAAGCAAGGTCGATATGATATAGCTGTTGCAAGTCATACAATTACAGAGGATCGTCTAAAACAAGTAGACTTCTCAGAGCCCTATTATTACTCAGGTCCAGTAATTTACACAAGACCTGATAGTAACATTGAGTCTGCTGAAGATTTAAAAGGAAAAGAGATTTCAGTATCAAGGGGATCAACTTACGTTAAGATAGCCCAGGAATATACGGACAATATTCCTCAGGTAGATAGTGATGTTGTTGCACTTCAATCATTAGCTAAAGGGCATCATGATGCGGTAATTACAGATAAAATTACTGGTCAAACTGCAATTGATAACGGTTTAGAAATTGAAAGTCGTGGACAATTAGGAGTTAGTAAACAGGCAATTGCAGTAGCTAAAGATAATGATAAATTATTAGAAGCTGTAAATGGAGCTCTAAAGGAATTAAAGGAAGAAGGTACATTAAAAGAATTAGCAATGGAATGGATTGGCGTAGATATTACAGCAGTTCCTGAAGAAGCTAAGTAATTTCATGTATACAAAAATGATCAAATGTGCGCATACTATGCGCACATTTGTACCTTTCATTGATAGTAAACAGAATAAGTTCATAAGGAGTTGAAATTCTTGTCAGCCATAATGCATTTTTTTGACGTATTTATAAGTAGTTTTGATTTATTTATTGATGGGCTTAAACTGACATTTCTGTTATCAGCAGCCTCATTAGCAATTGCTTTTGTAATTGGTTTGATTTTTGCTATATTTAAAATTTCTAATATAAAAATTTTAGAATGGATTGCCGATGCTTATATTTGGATAGTTCGAGGAACACCACTTATTGTTCAAATATTTGTTCTATACTACGGGTTAGCAGAAATCGTATTACTTTCTCCATTTTGGGCAGGAACTGCTGGTCTTGCTTTTCATAGTGGGGCATATATCGCAGAGATTATTCGTGGATCAATTCAATCAATTGATAAAGGACAAAGAGAAGCTGGTCGTACATTAGGTATGACAAAAGGGTTAACGATGCGCAGAATAATCTTACCTCAAGCATTTCGTCGAGCGGTACCTTCTTTAGGGAACCAATTTATTATTGGTATTAAGGACTCCTCATTAGTATCCTTCATTGGAATGCAGGAATTGTTTGGAGTAGCTAGTACGCAAGGATCCAACAATTTTGACTACTTACCATATTACTTAACAGTTGCAGTTTATTACTTATTCATCGTTCTAATTCTAACTGTAATTGTTAACTTAATTGAGAAAAAACTGGCTAAAAGTGATTAAGTGAGGAGGTTTAACATGAGTGAAAAACAAGAAATGATTCGCGTTGAAAAGTTAAATAAATCATTTGGAGATTTACATGTATTAAAAGATATTGATATGACAGTAAAAGAAAGCGATGTTGTTGTGTTGATTGGTGCTAGTGGTTCTGGAAAAAGTACGTTACTTCGTTCACTTAATTTTCTAGAAATTAAAGACAGTGGCAAAATCGTTATAGAAGGAGAACAAATTGAACGAGATACACATGATTTGAACAAGGTACGCGAACGTGTAGGTATGGTATTTCAACATTTTAATTTGTTTCCACATAAAACCGTGTTAGGTAACGTAATTGAAGCACCGATCCAAGTTAAAGGTATGAAGAAAAGTCAAGCAATTAAAGAAGGAAAAGATTTGTTAGACAAAGTGGGTCTAGGCGACAAATACGATGTTTATCCATCGACACTGTCAGGTGGACAGAAGCAACGTGTGGCTATTGCAAGAGCGTTAGCAATGAAGCCCCAGGTAATGTTATTCGATGAACCAACATCAGCACTTGACCCAGAACTAGTTGGCGAGGTGTTGGCAACAATGAAAGAACTTGCAGTAGAAGGAATGACGATGGTAGTGGTAACACATGAAATGGGATTCGCACGTGAAGTCGGGGACCGAGTAATTTATATGCATGACGGTAAGATTGTCGAGCGTGGAAATCCTAATGAAATTTTCGATAACCCAAAAGAAGAACGTACGAAGGAATTCTTCAGTTCAATCTTATAAAGCGAAGGGCGCTGTTGTATTTCAGCGCTCTTTTTTATTTTTTTCTTTTTAAGAAATATATTCCTAAGCCAATCAAAATAACTGCCCAAAACTGTTCGATAAAATTTAGAATGTGCAAAATCCATTGTAAATATGGTGGTAAATTTACCGAGAAGATCAAAATTAATGATAATAAAATCAAAATTATCCCCGGTAATAATCCTTCCTTTGTTTTTACATAACGCACCATAAACGCGATTCCAACGATTAATAAGTATACTCCCCAATGATCAATCCAAAATGAATAGTGATTGACTCCATGGAAGTGAATGCCTAGTCCTAAGATAACTGTTCCGCTAAATAAATGTTGATAATCTTTTGCTTGATAGCTATGGATAAGAAAAGCTAGACCGATAATAATAAATAATGTTGGCCATGAATAAAAATCGGTGATTATTGGTAGTTTAAGTTGAGTTAAAAGAAAGTATAAACCTATACCAATCAGTAAATATCCAGTAAAGGTGTGCTGTTTTTTCATCGGAATTCCTCTCTTTGTTTAGTTCCAGCACCTACGGTCAGCTTGACATAAGCAAGAAATCTATGTAGAGGAACGCTTCCTTATGAAACATCATGTGAAGGATAATGTTCCATGATTTTTTGCTTACGCGCACTAACCTAGAAGCAATTTGTATGCACTTTTTCATTTACATATCGATTTCTTGCTTCTAAATCACTGGTATGATAAAGTACTTACGAGTTCGTTTCCAACTATAACTAGTGTGGATTCGAAATCTGTTCACATTTTACCAGAAATCATATATCTTTTCTATGTTATAATGAATAAAGAATTAGTTTTTTAGTTTTATCGGGGGTAGATCGCTGTGCACATACTAAAAGTTGGATTTAACTATAAGTCAGCCCCAGTAGAAATAAGAGAAAAGCTCACATTTTCTGAAGAAGACATGGATAATGCTATGTTGCTATTGAAAACACAGAAGAGTATTTTAGAAAATGTTATCGTTTCTACATGTAACCGTACCGAAATATATGCGGTGGTTGATCAAGTTCATACCGGACGTTATTATATAAAGCAATTTTTGGCAGACTGGTTTAAACTGGACAAGGATGAGTTTTCACCTTACTTGAGAATAGTGGAAAGTGACGGAGCAGTTGAACATTTATTTAAAGTTACTGCTGGTCTTGCTTCAATGGTATTAGGAGAAACGCAAATTCTAGGACAGGTAAAACAAGCATTTTTAACTGCACAAAAAATGAAAACAACTGGAACGATTTTTAATGAGCTTTTCAAACAAGCTATTACATTTGCTAAAAAAGCACACAAAGATACAGCAATTAGTGAACACGCTGTGTCTATTAGTTATGCTGCAGTAGAATTAGCTAAGAAAATTTTTGGGGATTTACAAAATAAACATATTGTTATTTTTGGTGCCGGTAAAATGGGCGAATTGGCAGTTAAAAATCTCCATGGATCTGGGGCAACCAAAATCACCATGATAAATCGTACGTATGAAAAAGCAGTAGAATTGGCTAGTAAGTTTAATGCAAAAGCAGAACATACGGAAAAACTAGTCGATGTGATGCAAGATGCAGATATTCTGATTAGCTCTACTGGATCTGATTCTGTAGTCATTACTAAACAAATGCTTGAGCCTATTCAGAAAAAGCGCAAAGGTAGTCCTCTATTCTTAGTGGACATTGCAGTACCACGAGATATCGATCCGAAAATAAGTACATTGGATAGTGTTTTTCTATATGATATCGATGACTTACAGCATATTGTGGATCAAAACCTTCATTCTAGAAAGAAAGCTGCTGAATCAATAGAAATAATGCTAGAAGCAGAAATTGTTCAATTTAAAGAATGGCTACAAACACTCGGAGTGGTACCGGTAATATCTGCCCTGCGACAAAAAGCGTTAGCTATTCAGGCTGACACGATGGACAGTATTGAACGAAAAATGCCTAATTTAACGGTTCGTGAAAAAAAGGTCTTGAATAAGCATACGAAAAGTATAATTAATCAGCTGTTAAAGGAACCTGTTACGCAGGCGAAAGAATTGGCTGCTAGTAAAGACGCTACGGATAAACTTAATTTGTTTATTGATATATTTGGAATTCAAGAAGAGGTTCAAGAAGAATTGGACAAGCAAGCAAATAAAAAAAGCACTACGATTAGTAATTCAGAATCAGACAAAAAAGTATCCTTTCCATTAGTGGAAAAACTATCAACCAATTAAGATGAAAGGGTATTATCTATGCTAGAACTTAGATGGCTCTCTGAAATCATTCTAATTATTTATGGTCTAAGTTTGACCTGTTACTTCATTGATTTTATTCAAAATAACCAGAAGGCAAATCGGACCGCCTTCTGGTTACTTAGTATGGTCTGGATTATCCAAAGCTTTTTTTTGTTTAAACAAGCCTTTATTGAAAATAGCTTTCCTGTTTTATCTATCTATGATGGATTGTTCTTTTACTCTTGGGTTTTAGTAACTTTTTCATTAATTATTAATCGTTTATTCTCGATACACTTTATCGTTTTCTTTACTAACTTATTTGGATTCTTTATTTTATTGATGTATATATTAACTGAAGCAGAACAAAAAGGACTTCAACAAGGTGTTCGATTAGTGAATGAAATATTAATCACACATATTACCTTATCCATTGTGTCATATGGCTTTTTTACACTTTCCTTTTTGTTATCGATTATGTATTTAATACAATATCAATTTCTCAAGAACAAGAAGGGTATGAAATGGATATGGCGGTTAGGTGATTTAAAGCAGCTTGATCAGTTATCTTTTAAGGCTGTTACCCTGGCCGTACCGTTATTACTAATTGGAATTATCCTTGGTGTTGTATGGGCGTATGTTGCTAATGCTGAATTTTATTGGTTTGACTTAAAAACGTTAGGTTCATTTTTTGTATTAGCTGTTTACGTCCTCTATTTATTGTTACGGGTTGTTAAAAAATATCAAGGTAAATCCATATCTATCTATAATACAGCAGCATTTTTAATCTTACTTATTAACTTTTTGTTATTCAGCTTATTATCTAATTTCCATTTTTAGGAGGAAAAAGCATGCGAAAAATTGTAGTTGGAACAAGAAAGAGTAACCTTGCTATTACACAAACAAATTGGGTTATTAATGAATTGAAAAAAGCAGGTGTTCCCTACGAGTTTGAAACTAAAAAGATTGTTACAAAAGGTGATAAAATTTTAGATGTGACATTATCTAAAGTTGGCGGTAAAGGGCTCTTTGTTAAAGAAATTGAACAGGCTATGTACGATAAAGAGATTGATTTTGCTGTTCACAGTATGAAGGACATGCCTTCAGAAATGCCCGAGGGGCTAATAATAGCCTCCATTCCTGAACGTGCAGATCATCGTGATGCATATATCGCAAAGAATCACGTCAAATTAAAAGATCTGCCCGAGGGAGCGATTGTAGGAACTAGTAGCCTTAGACGAGCAGCGCAGGTTTTAGCTGAGCGTCCAGATGTTTCCATCAAACCTGTACGAGGAAATATCGAAACACGTTTACGCAAGCTAAAAGAAGAGAACTATGATGCAATTATATTAGCAGTTGCAGGTATGCAACGTGCTGGTTGGGATGAGGAAATTATTACGGAATATCTAGACCCTGAAGTTTGCTTACCAGCTGTTGGCCAAGGTGCTCTTGCGATCGAGTGCCGTGAAGGAGACAGCGAGGTTATCGAAATGCTAATGAAAATAAACAATGACTACACTACAAAAACGGTTACCGCAGAACGAACTTTCTTAAAGCTATTAGAAGGTAGTTGCCAAGTACCAATTGCTGGTTATGCATATCTAGAAAATGATGAAATAATCTTAACAGCCCTAGTTTCTAGTGCAGATGGGAAAATTATTCTACGCGATACTATACGTGGAAACGACCCTGTTGAAGTAGGAAAAGAAGCTGCTACAAAATTAATTGACCGTGGTGCAAAGGACCTTGTAGATGAAGTGAAAGAGGAGCTTAATGATTAATGCATGCTCCATTACACGGAAAAGAAATTCTGATTACTAGGGAGAAAAATAAGTCTAAAGCGTTTGCTGATTTAATTACAACACACGGTGGTATACCCGTTGAGATACCATTACTGAAGATTTCGTGTAATTCTTTCAATGCGAAAATAAACATCTCTAATTATCAGTGGATCTTTTTTACTAGCGCCAATGGGGTTACGTGTTTTTTTGAAAAGGTGCAAGAATTGCCTGATACAATTCGAATTGCTGTTGTGGGTCACAAAACAGAGCTGGCACTTCAGCAATTCGGCAAGCAAGCAAATTTTATACCTACACGTTATAATGCAGATGTAATGGCTTCTGAGTTTTTACAGCGAGAAAAAATAGAAGGTCCAATTTTAATCATAAAAGGTAATAAATCACGTGGGGTACTTCAGCAAGAATTTCAAATGAATAATATTTATTATGATGAAATGGAAACATATACGACGTCTATTTCTACAGAAAGCAAGTCATTGTTAAACACATATTTTAAAGACTCAAAACCTGACTATTTGACTTTTACTAGTCCATCAACTGTTGAAGCGTTTGTCGACATGATGGAATCAGAAGTTGAATTAAACAATGCCAAAGAAATTCCTTGTGTTTGTATTGGATCGACTACTGAAGAACGTGCAGCACAATTGGGTTTTTGCCAAACATTAATTCCCAACGAATATACGGTTGAGGGAATGGTTGATAAAATGACAGATTACATACGAAAGAAAGGATAGATTGTTATGACAACTAATTTGAATTTTGCACGTCACCGTAGACTTAGATCATCTTCCGCTATGCGTTCAATTGTTCGGGAAAATCATTTACAGAAAGAAGATTTAATATATCCGTTTTTCGTTATTGAAGGTCAGGGTATACGTAACGAAGTTTCTTCAATGCCAGGCGTTTTTCAGCTTTCATTAGACAATGTTATTGAAGAAATGAAAGAAGTTCATGAATTAGGGATTACTTCTGTCATTGTATTTGGTGTTCCAAATGAAAAGGATGAAACTGGCACAGGTGCTTACGTGAACGATGGGGTTGTGCAACAAGCTATTCGGATTATTAAACAGGAAGTACCAGAACTATTAGTTATCGCAGACACTTGTTTATGTGAATTCACATCACACGGTCATTGTGGTGTTATTCATGATGGAGATGTAGCGAACGATGAGTCGTTAGAATTGTTAGCTAAAACGGCGGTTTCACAGGCTGAGGCTGGTGCAGATATCATTGCTCCGTCCAATATGATGGATGGATTTGTTATCGCTATACGTACTGCTTTAGACGAAGCAGGCTACACGAACATTCCAATTATGTCTTATGCGGTCAAGTATGCATCAGCATTTTATGGTCCTTTCCGTGAGGCAGCTGATAGTACCCCGCAATTTGGTGATCGTAAATCCTATCAAATGGATCCAGCCAATCGTTTAGAGGCAATCCGTGAGGCTGAATCTGACATCGAGGAGGGTGCAGACTTTTTAATCGTAAAACCTGCACTGTCTTACCTTGATATTGTCCGGGATATAAAAGATAACTTTAATGCACCTGTTGTCGCTTACAATGTGAGTGGAGAGTATGCAATGGTAAAAGCGGCTGCAATGAATGGGTGGATTGACGAAAAGTCATTAGTAATGGAAAAGCTCACTTCAATGAAGCGAGCTGGTGCAGACTTAATCATTACTTATTTCGCAAAAGATGTTGCTAAATGGTTGGCTAAGTAAAAACAATATTACAGATACGAGGTGATTTTTAATGAAACAATTTACACAATCAATTGATGCTTATAAAGAGGCTGTAGACTTGATGCCAGGGGGAGTCAACTCTCCTGTGCGTGCGTTCAAATCTGTTGGTATGTCACCTATTTTTATGGAGTCAGGAAAAGGTTCAAAAATTAACGATATTGATGGTAATGAATATATCGACTATGTATTGAGTTGGGGTCCACTAATTCATGGCCATGCTGATGAGCGAGTAGTAGAAAAGTTAAAAGAAACTGCTGAAAAAGGAACAAGCTTTGGTGCACCTACACGAATTGAAAATAAGTTAGCTGAACTAGTTATTGAACGTGTACCGTCGATTGAAATGGTGCGCATGGTAAACTCAGGAACTGAAGCTACCATGAGTGCATTACGCGTTGCACGAGGATATACTGGACGCGATAAAATTTTAAAGTTCGAGGGTAATTATCACGGCCATGGAGATTCTCTTTTAATTAAAGCTGGTTCAGGGGTTGCGACATTAGGATTACCAGACAGTCCTGGAGTTCCAGCATCTATTGCTCAAAATACCATTACAGTACCATACAATGACATGGAAAGCTTGCGTTTGGCGTTTGCTAATTATGGTGATGACATTGCTGCAGTTATTGTAGAACCAGTTTCAGGAAATATGGGTGTGGTTCCACCAAAGGATGATTTCCTTCAAGAACTAAGGGCAATAACTAGTGAGCATGATTCTGTTCTTATTTTTGATGAAGTAATGACTGGATTCCGAGTGGGTTATAATTGTGCACAAGGTTATTATGGGGTAACACCAGATTTAACTTGTTTAGGAAAAGTAATTGGTGGTGGATTACCTGTAGGTGCTTACGGTGGTAAACGTGAAATTATGGAGAAGGTAGCCCCTGCGGGTGAAATCTATCAGGCGGGAACACTTTCTGGTAACCCACTTGCAATGGTTGCTGGATATGAAACATTACAAGGTCTTACTCCTGAATCTTATACAAAAATGAATGAAAAAGTGGATAAGCTAGTTGAAGGATTTAAACAAGCAGCAGTGGATTATTCTATTCCATTGCATATTAATCGTGCCGGATCAATGTTAGGTGTCTTTTTCACAAATGATCCTGTAGATAATTTCTCTACAGCTCAAAGTGCTAATTTAGATTATTTTGCACAGTATTACCGGGCAATGATTGAGAATGGTGTGTTCCTTCCACCATCGCAATTTGAAGGGTTATTCCTTTCAACAGCACATACAGACGAAGATATAGAAAAAACGATTACAGCTATACGGAATTCTTTTTCTGCTATACAAAAGTAAAAAAAATGCTACCAATTCTTTCTTGGTAGCATTTTTCCTGTTTACATAAGAATGGGAGTATTGGATGCATTTTCCGTAAACTGCGAACTAAAGGAAATTCATGTCTATTGTAACAGCAACATTGATTTCCGCTGCGGGCAGTCGCTTTCCGCGGGCGGCTGGTGAGCCTCCTCGTGCTTCGCACCCCGAGGTCTCACCTATGCCTATTAATCCCGCAGGAGTCGACTGTCCTCCGCTCCAATCAACTGCCAAAATAGCAGATAATTAATGTTTTTAAGCGTCCTATAAAAGAAATAATAGTTATTGAACACAACTCCAGTGGAGAAAATACACTTTGACTCCTGCGGAAAAAGCGAAGACGATGAGACCCCGCAGTGAGTGATTTTCTCACGAGGAGGCTCATCGCGAGCCCGCGGAAAGCAAAGTGTATTTTCGTAACGGCTATGGAACACTGATCATGAATTTTCACTAGTTCGCAATTTCCTTCAATTGTAAACGAAAATTTCTGTCTAAGACGCTGTTTGGTATCGGACTGAGGATGCCTTATTTGCCTATTTTAGCTTTATTTTAAGGTTTAACGGACACACGATGCCTTATTCAGCTAAAAAGTATGGTTTTTAACTGTTCTTACCCAAATAAAGAATCGTGAGTCCGATAACAACCGCATTTACCTTTATTTTTCCCAAATAAGAAATCGTGAGTCCGTTAGCTGCAATCCAGCATGTAATCATTCCATTACCCTCGAAAATGTTACTTCACCAGCCTTACTGGAAGCGGAAATCACCGTTGCTGTTAGCCTTATCTTAAATTTTCACTGCTTTGCAATTACTTCGATCTCACTTTCTACTCATGAAATAAAGAGCCTTATAAACATTCATATATTCCTACCTTGTTTCATATAGTTGTATAAAACATTTGTTTATTTTTAAGTGTTAGGAAGGAGGAAGTATGTTGTCACAAGAAAATCCAGTATTTAGCTTTGAGTTAAATGAATCGCTTTATTTTGAACCGGGACAGGAAGTAGCGGAGATTTTAGGTATTTCACTGGATCCAGAAATTTCGATACAACCATTTAATGATTACATATCTATAAGAGGTGTAATTGAATTGAATGGCGAATATCAACGTGTAAGTGAAAGTAGATCAGGCGATGAAAATTATCCTGATTTAGACGATTTTCCTTCACGGCGTTACGTTGAACAGGTATTTGAGGCGGAACGTGGTGAAACATCATTTTCCCACCGTTTTCCTGTTGAGATTTCGGTTCCTACTTATCGCGTAAATGATCTTGATGATGTAACCGTTTCTGTTGACTACTTTGACTATGAGCTTCCAGATCAGAATCAAATACGCTTATCTTCCATCATTGCTATTCAAGGAATTAATGAATTAGCCGAGTCACCAGAACAAGTTGAAGATGAAGTGGAAGAGCAGAATCAAGTACTTGCTGAGGATGTAGAGGAAACATTTCGTTTTGATTGGAAAAATCAATATGAAGAAGAACAGGAAGAAGAGACGGATGCCCCTGTTGAATATGCACAAACTCGAGAGGAGCATGAAGAAGAGGTAGCGATAGAGGAAGAAAGTAATGACCCACCGTCATCTATTGTTCATTCCCCAGAGCAAGAAGGTTCCGAGAAACCTGAAGGAGAAAAAATCGATTACTTGTCCAACATGTTTAGAGAGACAGAAGAGAATTATACAAAAATGAGATTATGCATTGTGCAGGATAATGATACCATTGAAACCATCGCTGAACGCTATCAAGTAAATCCGCTTGTCATCTCAAAGCAAAATAACCTAGAAGATGAAGAGGTGGATGAAGGTCAATTACTGTATATACCTGTCCAACATCAAAAATAAATTTTGACAAATCAATATATTATCCCCTTGTTTATTATTTTTGGCTTAATGGTTACCCGGTAGATCTTCAGTCAAGCCTCTAATCGAAACTTGACTGAAGATACACTTGAGGTAATGTAGTCATCTAGTGTTAACAAGGGGGTTAATGTTTTCGAAAGGTGGAAAATATCCATGAAAAATAATAGAAATTTATATACATATGGAAAAGAATTAACAATACAAGACATCTTTCGAAATATAGGCTATGCTCACAAAGGAACTTCACAAATCATTCCGCTCAATCATGAAGAAGTAAAAAATACGTTTGTACAGTACTTAGAAAAGAATGAACAAGATCGTCAGCGCTTTGATCAATACATAGATGAATTTGAACAAAAACGGTACATGTCACCGGTTGAATTATTGGTTTGTACGCATTATCGAGATATTGCATATGTTTACAACGAATTGTTTAACAGAATTAATCAATTTACCAGCACTCTTTCTGAAACTAATGAGTGGAAATATTGTCGTTGTTACGGCAATAAAAATATTAAAAGTTTGCTTGTAAAACGACATTTGTACCAGAATAGTCATGAAGCGTTTTTTCATGGTAATGCAGTAATTGACGTTGCAGCAATGATAAAATACCATTACGAATACTACCAATGGGAAGAGAGAAGTCTCTCTGATCTATTCTCAGACTATACTTCAGAAAATCCACTTAAACAAATAGAACTACACTTATTAGCTATTTATTTATTGAATCCAATAAACTATTTTAAAGCAGTAGAGAGCTATGCCACGAATGCTTCAGATAAAACGATGATTCAACACGTGATTTTTCTAAAACGTAATCAACAATGGCTCATCAAGATGGCGGAATGGACACATGAAAATTTGACATTGGATGAAACGGATTAAATCCATTCCAAATAAAAAGCAATAAAAATTCCGATAATGATTCCTAACAAAAATACGTCAAAAGTTGTTGGGAAAAATAAAGTCCTAATTAGTTGGAAAATTAATATCGGTAGCGTGACTTTTTCAAGAACGCAAATACAGTGTCTTGCCCATGGTGGTATTTTGTATCTATAATAACGTCCCATTTTTTATCACATCCTTCACATAATCCGTAATTTTTATTATAATATGTTTACACACATTGTTTTTGTGCAGAATATAAAATAACACTTGATTTACTAGGAAGAAATAGGTAATATAGATAAAACAAACAGGATAGTTAAAAGCGATGAATGGGAAGAGTACAAGATAATACCTTAAGAGAGGGAAATGGTTGCTGAGAATTTCCTAGGATTATTAACTTGGAAGGTCGCCCAAGATGCTACTTCTTTGAAATACGAGTAGAAGAAGTCGGATAAAACCGTTAAAAATGACGAGTGTGTAGGCTATTTTAGCCTGCAAACAAAGGTGGTACCACGGAAACAGTCTTTTCGTCCTTTATTGGATGAAAGGATTTTTTTATTGTTTAAAATCAGTACTCAAAGGAGGAAAAAGTCATGTCAGAAAAACCGAAAAATGCATTACCTCCAAAATATGATCCACAAGCAGTTGAGAAAAATCGTTACCAGTTTTGGCTTGATGGAAAATATTTTGAAGCGACAGGAGATAAAAACAAGGAGCCGTTTACAATTGTAATACCTCCTCCAAACGTTACTGGACGTTTACATTTAGGGCATGCATGGGACACAGCTATGCAAGACACTGTCTCAAGAATGAAACGGATGCAGGGCTATGACGTATTGTGGCTACCAGGTATGGATCATGCTGGTATTGCTACACAGGCCAAGGTTGAAGCAAAATTAAAGGGAAAAGGGCAGTCACGTTATGATTTAGGACGAGAAAAATTTGTTGAAAAGGTCTGGGACTGGAAAGAAGAATATGCAAGCTTCATTCGACAGCAGTGGGAGAAGCTTGGTCTTGGACTAGATTATTCCCGTGAACGTTTTACGATGGATGAAGGATTATCTGATGCAGTACGAGAAGTTTTTGTTACGTTGTATAATAAAGGATTAATTTACCGTGGTGAATATATCATTAATTGGGATCCAAAAACAAAAACAGCACTTTCCGACATTGAGGTAATTCATAAAGAAATTCAAGGTCATTTTTATCATTTGCGTTACCCGATTAAAGATAGCGATGAAGCAATTGAAATTGCTACTACTCGACCAGAGACGATGTTAGGTGATACTGCTATTGCGGTACATCCGAAAGATGATCGTTACAAGCACTTAGTAGGTAAAAAGGTAATCTTACCTATTGTGGGACGAGAGATTGAAATTGTAGAAGATGACTATGTTGACATGGAATTCGGATCAGGGGCTGTTAAGATTACTCCCGCGCATGACCCGAATGACTTTGAAATCGGTAATCGACATAACTTAGAACGGGTTCTTGTTATGAACGAAGATGGCACGATGAATGATAACGCAGGTAAATACCAAGGGATGGATCGCTTTGAATGCCGTAAGCAAATTGTTAACGATTTAAAAGATCTTGGCGTACTGTTTAAAGTTGAAGAACATATGCATACAGTTGGACATTCTGAGCGAAGTGACGCTGTCGTTGAACCATACTTGTCTACACAATGGTTTGTAGATATGCAACCGTTAGCGGATGCATCCGTTGAAATGCAGCAAAGTGAGAAAAAGGTTAATTTTGTTCCTGATCGTTTTGAAAATACGTATTTACGTTGGATGGATAATATTCGAGACTGGTGTATTTCAAGACAACTCTGGTGGGGACATCGAATTCCTGCATGGTACCACAAAGAAACAAACGAAATTTACGTTGGTAAAGAAGCTCCAGCTGATAGTGAAAATTGGGAACAGGATGAAGATGTGTTAGATACATGGTTTTCTTCCGCTCTATGGCCATTTTCAACGATGGGCTGGCCAGACAAAGACGCTGAAGATTTCAAACGTTATTTTCCAACCGATGTACTGGTAACTGGTTACGACATCATATTTTTCTGGGTTGCACGTATGATTTTTCAGTCAAAAGAATTTAATGATGAACGACCATTTAAAGATGTATTAATTCACGGACTTATTCGTGATGCAGATGGTCGCAAAATGAGTAAATCACTTGGAAATGGTGTCGATCCAATGGATGTTATCGATAAATATGGAGCGGATTCATTACGTTACTTCCTTTTAACAGGAGCATCACCTGGCCAAGATCTACGTTTTTATTGGGAAAAGGTTGAAGCAACTTGGAATTTTGCCAATAAAATATGGAATGCTTCACGATTCTGTCTGATGAATATGGAAGATTTTGCTTATGAAGATATTGATTTGTCAGGTGAAAAGTCTGTTGCAGATAATTGGATTTTAACTAGATTAAACGAGACCATTGAACAAGTAACGAAGAATACTGCTAAATATGAGTTTGGTGAAGCAGGTCGATATTTATACAATTTCATTTGGGATGACTTATGTGACTGGTATATTGAAATGGCCAAACTGCCATTATATGGTGATGATGCCGAGAAGAAAAAGACGACCCAATCGATCCTGGCGTATGTACTAGACAACACAATGCGCATGCTTCATCCATTCATGCCATTCATTACAGAAGAAATTTGGCAACAGCTTCCTCATCAAGGTGAGTCCATCACAATCGCTAGCTGGCCAGAGGTTCGTACGGATTTACATGATGAACAAGCTAAACAAGAAATGGAACAATTGGTTTCAATTATCAAATCAGTTCGGAATATCCGTGCGGAAGTAAATACGCCTATGTCGAAACAAGTAAAGCTTTTAATCCAAGCTGAAAATGATTCCACAGTAGCCGAGTTGGAAACTAATAGAAACTATATCGAACGTTTCTGTAATACCGATGAGTTGAAAATCGCAGCATCAATTGATATTCCAGAAAAGGCGATGTCAGCAGTGGTTACGGGAGCAGAATTATTTCTACCGCTTGAAGGTTTAATCGATCTTGATAAGGAACGGGCAAGACTGGAAAGCGAATTGGAAAAATGGAGTAAGGAAGTTGAACGCGTTCAAAAGAAATTAGCAAATGAAGGCTTTGTTAAAAAAGCACCAGAGGCTGTAGTTGCTGAAGAAAAACAGAAAGAAAAAGATTATCTAGAAAAGCATGCTAAAGTAAAAGCACGTTTACTTGAACTAAATGCTTAACAAAAAAGCGGAATTTCATGTAAAAATGAAATTCCGCTTTTTAACGTATACTATCCTGTCTTAATATATAACATTGCTATGTTGATTGATTTCCTTTCTAGCAGTCAGCACTCATCGCACAATCAGGGGCTCAACTACCATTCAGTGGGGGAGAAAAAGAAACCCCCACTGAATGAAGCTTCACTTTATAGTTGGTTTATGATATGTTTCATGTATTTTTGCAGAATGTTTATATCACTTACTGCGCTTAACGTCCGTGAACCAACTACATCCTCAATCTCATTAAATTGTAATGTTCCATCAACACTAAATAAAAAATCAATACCCACCATATCAAATGAAAAATAATTAATGATCGTATCTATTAATCTTTTTTCACTTTCATTTAACGAATACCAAGTCGCAGAACCACCAAGCTTAAAATTTGCTCGGAAATCTTTCTTATTTTCACGAAGCACTGCTCCTACTATCTCTTTCCCGATAACAAAAACGCGTAAGTCTTTTCCGTGAATAACTTTACTAGATTGTTTAATAATGGTTGTTGAATGTATTCTTGGTAAATTTGCTACTAATTCATATTCATTATTTATTAGAAAAACTTGTTTTCCACTGCGGCCGGTAGTTTCTTTTATGACAAAAGGAAATTCGTGATTGGTATCGTATTCTAACTGTTTTCTAGTAGTAAAATAGGTGCTAACCATGGGTATGTTTAGTTGACTTATGTGTTGGTGAGTAAGTGCTTTATCATTACAAATCTGCGAAACAGTAGATGAGTTAAATACACGAACACCTAGTTGTTCTAAATGTAAGCTTAATAAAGGATCTATTGTTCGTACAACAGCAAAGTCTGGTAAATTCATTTTTTTCCCGTTTACATGTATGCACTTATTATTGTCAACTATTGCTGGTATTATATCTTCTCTTATTATTAATGAAAGCTCCGCATTTTGTAGTTTTGCCTCTTCTATAAACCAGTTAATATAAGAAGCGTTTTCCTCGGAATCTTGTTTGTTATAGATTAACCACCCTTTATAGGTCAACTTAAATCACCCTACTTTGAAGTTGATAAATATAATCGATAATATGGTCCGCTACATTAATTCCAGTACAATCGTACATGTTACGTATATGTGCATTGGAGTTTACCTCACATATAATGGGTGTATCATCTGGACCAAAGAGTAAATCCACTCCTGCAAAATCCGCACCAATAGCTTTTGTTGCGGCAATTGCAACTTTGGTTTCTTGCTTAGTTGGCGTGTATGTTTGCATTTTACCACCAGCTGTTACATTGGCACGAAAATCGTTAGTTGCTGTACGAATCATGGAAGCAACAACCTCATCTCCGACTACATGCATACGAATATCACGTCCATAGCTTGTATTAATAAACTCCTGAAATACATAAGATTTACCTTGAAGTACATTTACTTTGTTCTCTAATTGATTTTCCGTTTCGATTAGATAAACTTGTTCACCAAAGGAACCAAATGCTTCTTTTATAATGAGCGGTAGCCCAAAAGTATTAATTACTTTTCTGCAAATGGTTCTATCTAGGTCTCCATTATTTAAAAATGCTTTAGGAGCTATAATCGTTTTTGGTATTGGAAGCTTATTTTTCGCTAAAACTTGATAGGTTAGTATTTTGTCGTCACTGATTCGAATAGCGTCAGAGCAATTGTAAACGCGTATACCTAATAGTTCTAACTGATTTGCTAGATAGATATCTTTGTCTGTAAAGATTACAAAGTCAGGTAATGTATATTCTTTATCAATTAGTAATGCGAAATTTTGATCTGTTAAATAGGTTAGTAGTTCATTATTCTTCCAAATGGTAGTTGCAATACCTTTGGCTGAAGCAGATTTTTGTAACCATTCAGCAAAATCCAAAAATTTATTTCCGCGAAGATAGCCATTGTAAATAATCCATCCAGTAATTTCCACTATCCTACTTCCTTTCTATATCAATTGGTTCAGTGCTATACTATATTCGTTACTAATCTTACACGTAGGTGAAATAATGTTTAACTATTTTAATGAAATTGAAGCTTTTTTTGAACAACGTAAATCGGCTGGAATTAAACCTGGTTTAGACCGAATTAAATCATTACTACAGTCAATCGGGAATCCAGAACAAAAAATTAACGGTATTCATGTAGCAGGTACAAACGGAAAGGGGTCTACCGTTCAGTATATCAAACATGCACTTATCCAAAATAACTACAAAGTAGGTGTATTTACCTCTCCAAGTTCAACTGGATTAACTGGTCATATAATGATAGATGATGCTCCAATCAAAGAAGAGACATTCATAGACTTAATGAATAGTATGTATCCCCAAATTAAACAGTTGGATTTACTTGGTGAACATCCAACAGAATTTGAGATAGTAACCTCGCTTGCGTTTTTATACTTTTCCAATTCTGTTGATATTGCTTTAATCGAAGCCGGAATGGGTGGTCGTGAAGACACGACAAATTGTTTTCAACCTCTTCTCTCTATTATAACAAATGTAAGCCGTGATCATATGACTTTCTTGGGCGATACCGTTGAAAAAATTGCTACCCATAAAGCAGGTATAATTAAAACTAATACACCTGCAATTATTGGTCCGATGTCCGATAATACAATGAAGGTTATGGAAAAAGAAGCAAATCAAAAGAAAGCCGAGTTATATAGATTTGGAAGAGAATTTGAATGTAACGTTGAATCAGGCGATAGCTTTACTTGGAAAAATAAGAAAAAAACGATGCAGGTGAAGCTACAAATGAATGGTGAGCATCAAAAAATAAACGCATCTTTAGCCATAATGGCAATAAACCTACTTGCAATTAAAGGGTTCGTTATCGATGATCAGAAAGTCCTTAAAGGAATTCATCATACAACGCTACAGGGCCGATACGAACTTATTCACGAACAGCCACGAATTATTATAGATGGGGCTCATAATGAAGCGGGGATTTTATCGTTTATAAAAACGGCTCGTTCAACTGATACAAGAAAAAAGAAGCAGGTTATTTTTGCGGCATTTAAAGATAAAGATATTAATAGCATGATACACTTACTAGAGCAAAACTTTGACTCAGTCATAGTAACAACGTTTGACCATCCACGTGCGGCTACTATTGACGAGCTAGCAAAATATAACAAACCCGAAAAGGTAGTTGTACAGGATAACTGGCAGAATATAATGAAAACCGTGTTAGGTTCTTCTAACGCAGATACACTGTATTATGTCACAGGTTCTTTACATTTTATTACAAATATTAGAAATTTCGTAGCGCAACAATAGATAATATGATAGTCTTACATTATCTGAAAAATTTTAATAAATAGGTAAAAAGTTGGTGGTTTTCGATCTTTTGATCGAATAAAGGGGCGGATGACACATGATTTCTGAGAAAAGAATAAATATATTGCTCGTGATTTGGGCAATTCTCTGGCCATTGAGTTTACTGACTACATATAATTACAATTTTTTAAATGTTGATGGTCAACTCGTTGATATTTTATTATTTGCTCTGTTTATGTTTGTTGTCGCTTCATTTCCTTTAATCATCAACAATGCACCAGTATTTTTTATTAATGGAATTAGTATCGCCGTCTTTCTCTCGTTTGGTATTTTTGTTGAAATGGTCCTTACCCAATTAGCCATTTTAGTAGTTTTAATACGAGTGCGAGTTGGAAAAAAAGAATATTATCGCTACCCACTGAATCTTACGATGTTTTCCGCAGTTTCGTTAAGCGGGGCATTTGTTTTTTGGTTTTTAGGTGGTGATCATAATTCAATTGATGTGACTAGTATTCCAGATATTATTGCCATTTTTGGTTATGCCATCACCGTTTTTGTTGCGAATCAACTATTTATTAAAATGAACCATCGCTTTTTTTATAATAGAAAGGTCAAGCTAATTGATAAAGGATTTTTACTCGAGTTACAGTATTCCTTAATAGTATTACCAGTTGGGTATGTATTATATGTTTTATACACCGAAATAGGCCGAATTGCCATCTTTTATATGGGTATACCATTTGTAATGATTTCGATCATTCTGAAGTTGTTATATTCACATCAAGAAGTAAATCGATACCTAGAAAAAACAGGTGAAATCGGTCATCAATTAACTAAAAAGATGGAAGTAAATCAAGTTTATGATGTTTTTATTAATAAATTAGGCCATCTTTTGCCAATGGATTATGCATATATTTATATGGAAGCAAATGAACAGTTGGAATTAGTTCGATTTTATGATGTGAATCAAGAAATTAAGCTTTCAAATGAGCAGCTTGAAAAACAAGAAGCTTTTAGTGGAAAGGTATGGGCAACTGGAGAACCGATTATTTATGATAGTTTTAAACAGTGGTCTTCTATTAACAGTTCCAAAGTCCCCTCGAATATGGAAAGTGTTATTTCACTTCCAGTGGAATATAATAATGGAATTACAGGTGTAGTTACGATTATATCAAAAGAAAGAAAAGCATATAGTAAGGTTCATCTTCGAATTATGGATATCTTAACTAATTACTTTGGTGTTGCAATTGAAAATGCCAAAAATTATGAAGCAACAAAGGCAAGAAGTGAAAAAGATGGACTAACCAATCTGTATAATTATCGGTATTTTAATAATGCTGTAGAGGAATATGGTTCAACTTTCACAAATGGTCAAGTATATTCTCTTATATTACTAGACCTAGATCATTTCAAACAAATTAATGATACTTATGGACATGAGGCAGGAAATGAAATATTGTGTATATTTGCAGATAGGTTGAGAGACTTTATTGGTGAATCTGGATTAGTTGCGAGGTACGGAGGAGAAGAATTTGTTATTTCGCTTCCAAATATTGATCTAACAAAAGCACAATACGTTGCTGAGGAACTTCGGTTACTAATTGCTGAAAATCCTTTTCCTGTCGAGAAACACATTTTAGACCACAGCAATGTAGAAAATGTTTCCATTACAGCAAGTATAGGGGTCGCGACATATCCAAATCATTGTGAGTCACCGAATGAATTAGTTCGACATGCTGACCGGGCTATGTATCTTGGTGCAAAACAAAGAGGACGAAATAAGGTTGCTGTGTATCAAGAGTTACAACCAATATAGGCCGTGTCAAAACACAAGTTAATACGCTTGTGTTTTTTCTTTGTAACGTCAGAAAGCATAAGTTATGGTAGACCTTATAAGAAAAAATTCGGCACTCGCTATTAAGGACGAGGCGAATGCCGAATTTTTCTAAAGAGCAAAGAAAGTATAATCGAAAAGCTGTGTAGCTCCATTGCCCAGAATCTGCCGTCATAAGCAATGGACACCTCTTCCCCACAGGACAAGGAAAGCTCCTTGAAATACATCGGCGCTTGCGCTTTTCAAATTTCGGAACTTCATAACTATCGCGATTTTTGTTGAATAGTTTTTAGTGATAAGTGACAAAACTCGCCTTACTTTTCAGAATCTCTATGATAGAGTAATAGAAACTTGGAAAGTGAGGGAAGAGAATGGATAAACGAAAAACAATCATCGTATGGATGGATGGTAAAAAAACGAAATTAAAACAAAGTGATAATCCTACTAATAAGCCTGACGAAACATATTCATTTAAAGAACTAGCTGCTACCAAAGAAAGTCATAGTGATAGTGATCCAATCCCCACTTACATTAGACAAAATACATTTGAAGATGAAATACCACTAAAAAATGGTAGAAATAGAAAAGCGTATAAACAAATATTTGTTGCTGGCTTTTCAGCCATTTTATTAGGAATAGGTCTTGGAATTTTTATGTTAAACATGTTTACAAATATTGGCCCAAATACAATCAATGAAAAGTTAAATCCACTTTCCGAGGCAACAAATGGAACTACGGAAAATGGTTCAAGTAATGCGGTTGTAGCTGATACATCTACTTATACGGTTGAAGGAATAGAGGCATTCGTTTTACAAGCTGGAGTGTTTAGTGGCGAGACTAATGCATCAGTTATTGAAGAAAAATTCAGTAGTGCTGGCTTTCCGACTATGACATGGAAACATGAAAATAAATATTATTTGTTCGCGAATATTGCTGAGACAGAGGCTTTAGTAGACAGTAAAATAGCACAATATAAAGCGTTGAATTTAGAAACATATGCAAAAAAATGGACGACTAGCGATATGAAATTAGAATTAACTGAGGCTGAACACAAATGGTTACAATCATTTCATTCGTTGTGGAATAATGGGCTAACGAAAGTGTCAAACAATAACTCGATTGTCACCAATGATTGGATACAATGGATAGAAGCATACCCTGAGAAAGTGAAAAACACAAATAATTTTTATAAAAATGTAAAGTCGTTACAAGAAGACATCCAAAATGCTGATCAAACAACATCTCCAACGTTGCTGTTGAAGCTATGGAATGAATACGCTAATTTAATAAAATAAACATACGTGTTGCTAGTAATTTAGTCAATATCGTAATTTAATTTTTTATACAGGTAGTTGCTACTTAAAATTGCATTTTCTTCTAGAAGAAAAGATTATTTTAGGGATAAAGATGGTATTAGAAATCCATTTTTGCCTAGTTGTTGGAATACATTTTCCTCGCTATGATATGTTCATCTATCATAGGAGGGAAAATGATGACAATACCATCTATCATGATTAAAGACGTACCAAAAGAGGATCGCCCAAGAGAGAGGTTATTAAAATTTGGTGCAGCTCATTTATCCAATCAGGAATTACTAGCAATCCTTCTTGGAAGTGGAACAAAAGAAGAATCTATCATGTCTCTATCCCAAAGAATTTTAATGCATTTTGAAGGGCTAAAGTTATTAAAGGATGCAACGATTGAAGAATTAATGGCCATTAAAGGAATTGGAGAAGCAAAAGGTGTATTAATTCTGTCTGCAATTGAGATTGGGAAACGTATGAATCAATATAAGCCAAATGATCGATATGTGATTCGATCTCCAGAAGATGGAGCAGATTATGTTATGGAAGAAATGCGTAACTTGAATCAAGAACACTTCGTTGTTTTATTCCTCAATACAAAAAATCAAATCATTCATAATCAAACTATATTTATAGGTAGCCTAAATGCCTCCATTGTTCATCCAAGAGAAGTTTATCGGGAAGCCGTTAAACGATCTGCTGCATCTATTATTTGTGCACATAATCATCCCTCTGGCGATCCCACCCCATCTCAAGAAGATATTCATGTAACTAGACGATTAGTTGAATCAGGTAAAATGATCGGCATCGAACTTT
Organism: Virgibacillus sp. GM2-2; assembly: GCF_055329585.1. Classification (NCBI taxonomy): domain Bacteria; kingdom Bacillati; phylum Bacillota; class Bacilli; order Caryophanales; family Bacillaceae; genus Virgibacillus; species Virgibacillus sp. GM2-2. Next base: position 61,144 of record NZ_JBUZWC010000002.1, read on the forward strand.
TAGACCATTTAATAATAGGGGACAGGAAATTTGTATCGTTAAAAGAAAAAGGTTATTTGTAGGGATATGTAAAAGTAATGAAAAAAGATACTATCAATAAAGGGCTTCTATCTTCATGAGACTACAAAGCTTATAAAAAAGGAAACCAAGCTAATAGAGATCCTCCACGTAGTACTTTTATTAGACTTTTTGAATATCCTCATGTAAACACTATCTATTTTTATATTTTTTTCGTATAATTATATAGACAAGCAAACAGCGCCATTTTTCAATCGAAATTGAAATTGGCGCTTATTAAGATTATATATAATGTATGATAATTACTTTTCATAGTGTAGGGTTCACGTTGCATAAACTACTTATAATCGATATAGTAAAACTACATATGACAAACGAATAGTGAGCTAGAAAGGGAGATCGTTTTTGGGATTATTCAATTTTTCACAAGATTTAGGTATAGATTTAGGAACGGCAAATAGCCTAGTCTTCGTAAAAGGTAAAGGCGTGGTACTACGTGAACCATCAGTAGTAGCTAAAGATATTGTTACGGGGGAAATCGAAGCAGTAGGAAGTTCGGCGAGAAATATGATCGGTAGAACGCCAGGAAATATAACAGTAATTCGTCCGATGAAGGACGGAGTCATTGCTGACTATGAAACAACAGCTGTAATGATGAAATACTATATTAAAAAAGCTATGCGAAATCGATCTTTCTTTGCTAAAAAACCAAATGTTATGATTTGTGTGCCTTCTGGAATTACAATGGTTGAAGAACGTGCGGTAATTGATGCAACAAAACAAGCTGGTGCAAAAGATGCCTTTCCAATTGCAGAACCATTTGCTGCAGCAATAGGAGCGGGGCTACCAGTTTGGGAACCAACAGGTAGTATGATTGTAGATATTGGTGGAGGTACTACTGAAGTTGCGGTAATCTCACTTGGTGGAATAGTTACAAGTCAATCGATTCGTATCGCAGGAGATAAAATGGATGAGGCAATTATATCGTATATTAAAAAGAACTATAATTTAATGGTTGGTGAACGATCGGCTGAATCGATAAAAATGGATTTAGGAACTGCTGGTGAAGTTGTAGAAAATGAAGAAATGGATATTCGTGGTCGCGATTTGGTGACTGGATTACCAAAAACAATTACTGTTTCAGCAAAAGAAATTTCAGCCTCATTAAAAGATATTGTAGATGCAATTGTAGAATCAGTGAAAGATACCTTAGAAAAAACACCTCCAGAGTTAGCAGCTGATATAATGGATCGTGGAATCGTGCTTTCTGGCGGTGGATCGTTGTTAAAGAACTTAGATAATGTAATCAGTGACGAGACAAGCATGCCTGTTTTTGTTACAGAAGATCCATTGGATAGTGTAGCTATCGGCACAGGTAAATCCCTAGAATACATTCAACATTTTCGCTCCCATCCGAATGTATCATCTCGTCCAACTGTAGATTAAGAAGTAGGTGTAATAAATGCCGTTTTTTCGTAAAAAACGCTTGTTTATAATTTTAATTGGAATCATAATTTTAGTTGTATTGATTGGATTTTCTTTGAAATCCAGGGATCAATTATCAACACCAGAACAATTTTTAAAAGACACCGTAGGATGGGCACAGAGTGTTGTTCACACCCCAGTTAATTTTATAGCAAATGTATTTACAAACATAGACGATTTAAAAGATACGTATAAGGAAAATCAAATACTAAAAGAAAAACTTTCCCAATATAAAAGCTTGATTTACGAAGTTCAAGAAATAAAAGAGGATAATGAAGAATTACGGAAAACGTTGGATAAAACTAACTCAATCCGTGATTTTAACCCAATTCAGGCAACGGTTATCTCTCGGACCCCCGAAAGATGGGTTGAACAGGCAACGATCAATAAAGGGTCACAAGATGGTGTTAGACCTAATATGGCTGTTATAACCGCTGATGGTATGGTGGGCAAAATACAATCAACATCTGAATTTTCATCAACGATACAACTCTTAACTGGATTTGATCAATTTAATCGAATTTCCGCGACGATCTCAAGAAAAGAAGGTAACGACATTTTTGGAGTAATCGAGGAATATGACAAAGAAACAAACTCCTTACACTTCAAAATAATTGAAGAATCCGAGTCGGACATTAAAAAAGGAGAAAAAGTTTTTTCAAGTGGAATGGGAGGAGTGTTCCCTGCAGGATTGTTTATTGGTACGGTAAAAGAGGTTGTACCTGATCAATATGGATTAACTAGAACTGCTTTAGTTGATCCAGCTGCAGATATGTTTGAGATAAATAATGTAATTGTAGTCGATAGAACGTTAGAAGAAAAGAAACAAACTGAGAATGTGAAGGAGGAAGAGTAATAATGAAACGTTTATACCTTCCTCTCATTCTCTTCGTTTTCGTCATTTTAGAAGGTGTCGCAATAGAATTACTGCCACCTAGTTTTGTAATAAATGAATTATTAATTATTCCCCACTGGGTATTTATTTTTTTACTGTTCATAGCGATATTTTACGATAATGACCAAACTAATTTTTCTGTCTTATATGGTGCAATTTTTGGATTGTTAATTGATATTGTTTATACAGGTGTTCTAGGAGTTTACATGTTCGCTTATGCTTTCATCATTTATGTCATGCACGGTTTGAGAAAGTTATTACACGGAAATATTTATGTAACCATACTCTTAGGAATTATTGGCATAGCGTTCACCGACTTTACAATTTACCTTATCTATTCCGTTGTTGGGGTTACAAATATGGACATGGTTGATTATCTTCTATATCGACTGCTTCCAACTATTGGTGCAAATTTATTATTTCTCCTAATTTTGTACCCTTTAATCAAAAATCGTTTACTGAAGTGGCAGGATGAACAAGTTTCTAGTAAAACGTAAAACTAAAAACTAGTACATCTGATTTCATGATAAACGTGTAAAGATTTTAAATGAGGTGAACTTATCATGCTCGAGAAGAAACAATTAATTACAATAAAAGGTACTAGAGACGGGCTCACCCTATTTATAGACGACTCTTGCTCCTATCAGGAAGCTTACAATGACTTACGTGAAAAGTTAATGAATAACCGGCCTAAAAAGGATGAACCAGTAGTAAAGGTCAGTGTTCAATTAGGAAATAGGTATTTAAATGAAATACAAACAAATGAGTTAAAGAAATTGATTAGTAGTGAAAACCATTTCTCAGTAGAATCAATCCATTCTGATGTAGTTTCCCGAGCTCACGCGTTAAAATGGATGGAAGATAGTGAAGTGAAGACCATAAACCGAATTATTCGTTCTGGACAAGTAATCACTATAGAAGGAGATTTACTGTTAATAGGTGATGTAAATCCGGGTGGTAAAGTCGAGACGACAGGAAATATTTATATCTTGGGTAGCTTACATGGAATTGCGCATGCAGGAAAAGATGGAAATCGTGACGCAATTATTGTGGCTTCATATATGAAGCCCAGTCAGCTCCGAATTGCGGATTATATAAGTCGAGCACCTGATTATGAAGCTGAAGGTGTCTATATGGAATGTGGCCGAATCGATGAAAAACAAGATAAAATTGTAATTGATAGACTACAAGTTCTTGCAAATAAACAAATTGATTTGAGCGGGTTCGAGAGGAGAATGAATAATGGGTGAAGCAATTGTCATTACATCTGGTAAAGGTGGAGTCGGAAAAACAACGACAACAGCAAACGTTGGAACTGCATTGGCCTTAATGGAGAAAAAAGTATGTTTAATCGATACGGACATTGGTCTTAGAAATTTAGACGTTCTTATGGGGCTAGAAAACCGAATTATCTATGATATAGTCGATGTAATTGAGGAAAGATGTAAATTAAAACAAGCCTTAATCAGGGATAAACGTTTTGACGATCTAGTTCTTTTACCTGCAGCACAAACCAGCGATAAATCAGCAGTTACGACAGATGGTATGAAAAAAATCATTAGCGAACTGAAGCAAATCTATGATTATATTATTATTGACTGTCCCGCTGGTATAGAACAAGGATTTCAGAATGCCGTGGCTGGTGCAGACAAGGCTATAGTTGTTACCACCCCTGAAAAAGCCAGTGTCCGTGATGCAGATAGAATTATCGGGTTGCTTGAACAAGAAGAAATAGAACCACCTAGTCTAGTAATCAATCGAATTCGTAACCATATGATGAAGAGTGGTGATATGCTTGCCGTCGACGAAGTACTACAGATCCTTTCTGTAGACTTGATCGGTATTGTCGTTGATGATGATGAAGTTATCAAAGCGTCAAATAAAGGTGAACCAATAGCACTACAACCTAATTCTAGAGCTTCTATTTCCTATCGCAACATAGCAAGGAGAATCCTTGGAGAATCAGTGCCATTGCAGTCACTTGAAGACGAAAAAGGGATGTTTACGAAAATTAAAAGTTTTTTGGGTATGCGTTGATAGTGTAAAGATGTGAGAAACGGAATATGTTTCTTGCATCTTTTTTTTAACGTCAGTAAGTATAAATTATGGTAAATCTTATAAAAAAACTTCGGCACTCGCCATAAGACTGGTGATTGACGAGTCTTTCTAAAGAGATCAAAAATATTAAATATTACTGTTTTTTAAAGATCTAATAAAAGTGGTAGAGAAATGTATTTTATAGATCGGCAGTGGAAATAAATTGCGAAATAATGAAAATTCATACTTATGGTAACAGAAACTTTGATTTCCGCGGGGGGCAAGGCTAGTGAAGTAACATGTTGACCGTACTGGAAAGGTTGCATGCAGGATGTCAGCTAGCGGACACACGATCCCTTATTTGTGAAAAATAAGTGTAAATGCGGTCGTTATCGGACTCAGGATTCCTTATTTGGGTAAAAACAGTTGAAAATCATGTTTTTTAGCTGAATAAGGCATCGTGTGTCCGTTAATCCTCAAAATAAAGGTGAAAAAGGTAAATAAGGCATCCTCAGTCCGATACCAAGCAGTCGCTAGCCCCCTGCTTAGTTCGCAGTTTATGCTTAAATGGATCTAATGACAATTAGGTTTGGATATATTAAAAAATGAATCCCTAGCAGAGATAGACTTATATGCATATGAATTTTTCAATAACATATCTTGTCCACCTTATTCATACAATGGTAGAAACGTGTGAAAAAGGACGGTGACAACATGGATCCAAAGGTCAAAAAAGTGCGTAAAGCAATTTCAGAACGTAAAAAATCCCGAGGAGTTTCCGGCTCTGATGCTGACAAAAATCTATTTCCACATTTACAAGTTCAGGAAGAAGAAAAGCATGGGTATTTTCCAATTTTTACAGATTCAACAACATCTACAACTAAGAAAAGTAAATTTGTTTCTGGATTTATCCTAAAGGGCATTTTGTCAAGTATACTTTTTTTGGGTACTGCAATACTATTTCAATCCAATAACGATGCTTTAGAGAAACCAAAAGCTATAGCTGCAAGTTTATTTACTAATGAATTTCCTTTTGCGAAAGTAAATCAATGGTACCAGCAAACGTTTGGTACACCGTTAGCATTTTCTCCAAAAGGAAATGTGGATGAACAAGAAAATACATCACTTGCACTCCCGGTATCTGGTAGTATTTCAGAGTCATTTCAATCGAATGGGGAGGGGGTTTTAATAACTCCAGGTGAACCATCCGATATTTCAGTTTTGCGAGAAGGAGTTATTATTTTTGCAGGTAGTGATCCAGAAACTGAAAAAACAATTGTTGTACAGCATGCAGATGGAAGTAAGTCTACATACGGTCACTTAAGTTCCATCAATGTTCATTTGTATCAGTTTGTCGATAATAACCAAGTAATCGGGGAGTTTGTCCCTTCAAAAGAAAGTAAAAGTGTTTATTTTTCTATTCAAAAAAATAATGAATATGTGGATCCTGTCCAGGTGATTGAAGTCGATGACCGACCATAGAATAATACCAACCATTCATATCCACCCAATTCTTATTCTTTTTCTAGTTATTGGCTTCATTACCGGTACGTTTATGCAAATGGTTGTTATTTTAAGTATCGTACTTTTTCACGAACTTGGGCATTTTTTAATGGCCATGTCGTTTAAGTGGAGAATAAAACGCATTACTCTATGGGTTTTTGGCGGTGTGATGGAAACAGAAGAACACGGTAATAGACCTATTTATGAGGAAGCATTAGTTAGTATTGCAGGGCCACTACAACACATATTCATTTATTTGTTTATATTCATTTTTATGCCGCTAGATATTATTCCAAAATCAATAATGGATCTTATTATTTATTATAATAACGTTATATTACTATTTAACTTATTACCAGTTTGGCCGTTAGATGGCGGTAAATTTCTTTTTACTTTACTATCATCGTTTACCCCTTATAAAAAAGCACATACGATAATGATTGTTGGTTCCATTTCATTTAGTATAGCTATATTGTTCACACAATTGTTCATTCTACCTTTTACATTAAGTGCAGTCTGTATTCTATTATTTATTCTTCTTGAAAATAGAACCGAATGGAAGCAGCGATATTATGTGTTTCTTCGATTTTTATCAAGAAGATTTTATGGAGGAAACCATGCGAAAAAAATTGCACCAATCGAAGTTTCTTCTAACACTTCGTTATTTAAGGTGTTCTCGATGTTCATGCGAGAAAAAAAACATATTATATTAGTTCATGATGGATCAACTAATAAAATAACTATAGACGAGCGGGATTGTCTGCGAAGCTATTTTCAAAAAAAACAATATAACATATCGGTTAGCGATGTCGATAAACTAAGTTAAAATCTTGCCAATGCTTGACAATATTAATTAAATCATGGTAATATCAATACGTTATTCATCGTAGCACCAGTGCTACAACCGCACAGAACAGGTTTGTAAACCTTTTAACTACTAGCGATTTGACGCTATGTAAAAGAAGTACCTGTATGGCGAGTCTGAGTCCATTAAGGAGGTGCAAGTATATGTACGCTATTATTGAAACAGGTGGTAAACAAATCAAAGTTACAGAAGGTCAAGAGATCTATGTTGAAAAAGTTACTGGAGAAGCAAATGATTCGGTTACTTTTGACAAGGTGCTTTTCGTTGGTGGAGATGATGTAAAAGTTGGTGCTCCTTACGTGAGTGGTGCATCTGTAACTGCTAAGGTTGAAAAACATGGTCGTCAAAAGAAGATCACTGTTTTCAAGTTCAAACCAAAAAAGAATTATCACCGTAAGCAAGGTCATCGTCAACCTTATACGAAATTAGTGATTGAAAAAATTAATGCATAAAGGTAAGTTTATATGATCCAAGTTACTGTTTATCGTAGTACAAATCAAATTGATGCATTTCGTATTTCTGGACACGCTGGTAGTGGACCCTATGGGTATGACTTGGTATGTGCTGGTGTATCTGCCATATCATTCGGAGCAATAAATGCAGTCATGGAATTGTGTCACACAGACTTGGACATTGAACAGGCTGATGAAGGTGGTTACCTTCACGTAACTCTTCCAGGTCATTTACATAAAAATGAAATGGAAAAGGTACAGCTGTTGTTTGAAGGTATGATTATTTCCTTAAAAACGATTGAGCATGAATATGGTCAATTTATAACGATACAAAGTAAATAAGGAGGTGCAGCAAAATGCTACGTCTAGATTTACAATTTTTCTCTCAGAAAAAAGGTGCTGGTAGCACGAAAAACGGTCGTGATTCTGAATCCAAACGTTTAGGTGCTAAACGTGCTGACGGTCAGTTTGTAACTGGTGGATCTATTCTTTACCGCCAACGCGGAACAAAGATTTATCCAGGTGAAAACGTAGGACGCGGTGGTGATGATACACTATTCGCGAAGACTGATGGTGTTGTGAAATTTGAGCGCTATGGTCGTGACCGCAAAAAAGTTAGTGTATATCCAACTGCACAAGAAGCTTAAATTAATGTGGAACTCCAATCAGCTATCTGATTGGAGTTTTTTCATTTGCAGGTTAGAAAACTGCATGAGTGCAACTAAGGATTTTGCCATCAAGGGCAGGCGATAAGCCAAGTTTTCTAAAATTAGGTCAATGCACGGATAGCATGAAATCGATAACACGATTGAACACCTTTCTAACATTGCGCTTGTACTAAATGACTGGATTACCGGAATTACAAACTTCCATTGTTAGCAGGTATTTTCGCTTTTGCATATATTCTGCTATACTTTTCATATCAACGGAGGGATTTCAGTGGAAGAAAATGAGGTTATGAATTTACTTCGCTATTACCGACACGATATTATGAACGATTTACAAATTGTTCAGGCATACACGAGTATGGGGAAGTTTGAAAAAGTAGAGGACAAGTTAGCAACCTGTATGAGTCGTTTTAATGAAGAACGGAAATTGATGGAATTAAACGCGCCAAGTTTTGCACTTTGGTTAATTCCATTTAATTCTATTCATCCTAATTTCCGCTTTACATACACTATTCATGCTGAAAAAATAGATTTATCGAATATAGATGTTGAACTAAGAAAACAATGTCAAAATTGTATCGAACGCTTGGAAGAGAAATCAGATGAAAAAGAACTTTACGAAGGCGAAATAATACTTGATTATGTTTCAGAAAAAGGTCATGTTCAAGTACAATTTGCTTTAAAGGATCCTACAGGGTTCAATACCAACGCACTAACAAGTACTGTAACAATTCCATGGGATAGAAAAGGTGAAGAATAATGTTTGTAGATCAGGTTAGCGTTTTCGTAAAAGCCGGTGATGGCGGAAATGGTCTTGTTGCTTATCGGCGTGAAAAATATGTACCAAAAGGTGGCCCAGCTGGTGGCGACGGCGGTAACGGTGGCGATGTCATTTTTGAAGTAGATGAAGGATTAAATACATTAATGGATTTTCGTTATAACCGGCATTTTAAAGCAAAACGCGGTGAAAATGGAATGAGCAAAACACAACATGGAAAAAATGCTGCACCATTAGTAGTTCCAGTACCACCAGGAACTACCGTGATCGATGAGGATACGGATCAGGTTATTGCAGATTTAACGACTCATAAGCAACGAGCAGTTATTGCTACTGGGGGCAGGGGTGGACGTGGAAATACTCGCTTTGCTACACCACGAAACCCCGCACCTGATTTTGCTGAAAATGGTGAACCAGGAAAAGAACGGAATATTAAAGTAGAACTTAAGTTAATAGCTGATGTCGGATTAGTTGGATTTCCTAGTGTGGGTAAATCAACATTACTATCAGTTGTAAGTGCTGCCAGACCAAAAATAGCGGATTATCATTTTACAACGCTCAGTCCAAATTTAGGTGTGGTGGAAACAAGTGATCAGCGAAGCTTTGTAATGGCTGATTTGCCTGGATTAATTGAGGGGGCAAGTGAAGGAGTAGGTTTAGGACATCAGTTTCTAAGACACGTAGAAAGAACCAGATTAATCGTTCACGTTATTGATATGGCCGGAACAGAAGGTCGTGACCCTTATGAGGATTTCCTTAAAATTAATGAGGAATTAAAGGAATACGACTTAAAATTGATGGAACGTCCGCAAATCATTGCAGCAAATAAAATGGATATGCCGAATGCAGAAGATAATTTAACCATTTTTAAAGAAAAAATAAATGATGAATTTCCAGTATACCCTATTTCAGCTGTAACGAAGGATGGTCTACGCGATGTATTATTTGCAGTAGCAGATAAACTAGATGAAATTCCAAAAACGAGTACCACTATTGAAGATATCGATGAAAAAGTAGTGTACCGTTTTCAAAAGGAAGAAGAACCGTTTTCCATCACACGAGATCCGGACGGGGCTTTTGTCTTACAAGGTATGAAAATAGAAAAGCTGTTTAAAATGACAGATTTTAATCGTGATGAAGCTATTCAACGATTTGCACGTCAAATGCGTGGCATGGGAGTAGATGAAGCACTCAGAAAGCGTGGCGCAAAAGACGGTGATACTATACGATTAATGGATTATGAGTTTGAGTTTATTGAATAAGATAATATACTACCTTTTCTTGTATGGGAAAGGTAGTATTTTTTTCTTTATTCGACTAATTTTTGGAGTTTCAACAATGTTGGTATAAGGTGATAGATGCACATTCGAAGTAAACTGCGAACGAATGAAAATTCATACTTATGGTAAAAGCAACGTTAATTTTCGCTGCGCGCAAGGCTAGTGAAGTAACATTTTCGAGGGTACTGGAAAGATTGCATGCAGGATGTCAGCTTGCGGACACACGATACCTTATTTGTGAAAAATAAGGGTAAATGCGGTTGTTATCGGACTCAGGATTCCTTATTTGGGTAAAAACAGTTGAAAATCATGTTTTTTAGCTGAATAAGGCATCGTGTGTCCGTTAACCTTCAAAATAAAGGCAAAAAAGGTAAATAGGGCATCCTTAGTCCGATACCAAGTAGTGTCCTTGGCGTGCTATTCGTTCAGAATGTTTAGTTTACAGCTGAAGAAAAATGCGAAGTAGTGAAAAAGTCTGGTTTCAACTTGTTTTTACCTAAATAAGGTCTTCTGATTCCGCTTAACCCATACCCAAAAAGTAAAAATGCTTCTGTGTCCGTTCTGTGACAACCAGGTATAAAAGCCAATCTTATCTTTTTGAAAACGATAAGCCACATAGAAGATTGGTTATAGCTCTCAGGGATGAATGACGCTCTTGCTCTTTTCTTATCAACTTTTTCTGGGTATGTGCATATGTTGTATTGTATGGTTGCCCAAAATGAATTAGAAATGAAAGGAGACTGAATTAGTTTGAAAATACACATTGTTAAGAAGGGGGATACTTTGTGGGAAATTGCTAAGCAATATAATGTAGACTTTGAACAGTTAAAACAAGCAAACTCACAATTATCTAGCCCTGATATGATTATGCCTGGTATGAAAATAACCATCCCTAGTAACGCGAAGCCAGTGAAAAAAGAAAACACGAATATGAATATGAAAGAAAAAGAAAAAGTAAAAACACCATACAAAGACATTTCACCTAAGCCGATGCCGGTAGTAAAAGAAGATGAGAAAGAAAAACCAATTATGAAACAAAAACCACCAATGCATCAAAAACCATCAATGCATCAAATGCCTGCTATGGACCAGGATTTTTATCAAAATACAACGATTAATTTTACACAAATGCCTCCGAAGCATATGCCAAAAAAAGAAACAAAGCCCAACGAAAAAATGCCTCAGATGATGCCGCAAATGATGCCCCAATACATGCCAGTTCCAATGTGTTGCTATCCGATGCATCCACAACACCATCAGATGCACCATGGTAATGTAGCACCAATGCACATGATGCCACCCATGCCAAAAAAGCAGCATGGATGTGGATGTGATGGCGTAAAGTCAGCTTATGATGATGATTATATGAAGCATATGTACGGAAATTTGCCGGAAATGGAAATGCCAAAAAAACCAAAACATACCTATGCTGATCCAATGATGCCTAACCATCAATATGATCAGAACTATCCTAAAATGGGTGGGAATAAAGGATATGGTAACCCGTATCCAACACCACCGGGTTTTCAACCTTTTCCAACAGCTAACTTTAGGGACGATGAGGAAGAATCAGACGAATAGGAAAAATGGAGAGACGAGATAACCAATTTATCGTCTCTCCATTTTTGTGTTTTAAGTGGTTAACTTTTTTCGTATTAACCAAACAATGTTAAGATAGAAGATAATTTATGATTACGAAAGGAGCAATTTAAGTGGAAAAAACAATAGAAAAAATTGTGCAATGGTTACGCGATCAAATAGAAGAAGCAAACGTTAAAGGTCTGTTAGTTGGCGTTAGTGGTGGGTTAGATTCAGCAGTGGTAGCAAATTTAATCAAACGTGCCGCTCCTGACCATTCACTTGGAGTTATTATGCCACTTGATAGCAGTCCAGATAGTGTTATTGATGCTGAAAAAGTAATTGAAAAATGCGGTATTGACAAAATTACAATTGATTTAACAGAAACACATAAGGTTATGTATGACCAGATACAAAGCAAATTAAAGGACAAGCAGGAATGGCAGGAAAAAAATGATCAATTGGCGAATGCCAATCTACGGGCTCGGTTGCGTATGAGCACTGCTTATTCCCTCGCAACAAACTACAACTATTTAGTTGTCGGTACAGACAATGCGGCTGAATGGTATACAGGATATTTTACAAAATACGGAGATGGTGGAGTAGATATTTTACCAATTGTTGAATTCACAAAACAAGAAGTTCGTGAAATGGCTAGAGTTCTTGGTGTCCCAGATGAAGTAATTAATAAAAAACCAAGTGCTGATTTATGGGAAGGACAAACGGACGAACAAGAAATGGGGACATCATACGATAAGATTGATTCATTTTTAAAAGGTGAAGAGATTCCTGAACATGATAAAAAAGTAATAGAGGCGATGCATAAACGTACGGAACATAAACGAAAAGGTGCTAATCAATTTCGCTTGTGATAAAAAATTCCTATAATTAACTAGGTTAAAAACACCTTCTTTATACATGCTAATGAAAAGGAGGTGTTTTTTGTATGAAATTACTAGTTACTTTCATTTTTGCGGTATTGGTAATAAGCGGTTGTAATAATCAAAATAACGAGGAAACTAACCAAGCTCAACCTGAGACACAATCGCTTCACTATGAAACAAACGAAGAGCGAGATGATCGCCTTAACATACGAAATAAAACAATAGGTGAAGAAGGTGGTTATCCTCAATCAGAACCAGACGAACTAAACCGTGGAGACAACACATCGGGCGGTAATACTGATATATTTACAAATGAGCAATCAAAAGAAATTGCCAACCATTTGATGAAACAGGAAGAAATTAGGCTAGCTCAAGTAGCTATTAACGAAGAGAAAGTGGTTGTAGGTGTTATGCTTAACGATCATGATAATCATGCAATAACTGATGAAATTGAAAAAGAAGTTCAAAAGTTTGAGTCCAATAAAACAGTAATCGTATACACCGATGATATTTATTGGGATCGAATGAGTAATTTAAAATCAAGGCTTCATCAGTCTCATTTTCCAAATGAATTAAAAGATGAAATTCAACGATTGTTTAACCCAAATCGATAAAAAACCTTTGCGCTTATGCAAAGGTTTTTGCTTTTATTTTAGTTTATATGACAACGAAAATTTGATATAGTAAAGAAAGAAATTTTCTAGAGAGGAGAATGTCCAAATGGCTGGTCATTCTAAATGGAAGAATATACAGAGAAGAAAAAATGCACAGGATGCGAAAAAAGGAAAAATCTTTATGCGTCATGCAAAAGATATATATACAGCTGCAAAGCAAGGTGGCGGAGATGTTGCAACAAATGCATCGCTTCGGCTAGCGGTAGATAAAGCGAAGGCTGACAATATGCCGAGTGACAATATTGATCGTGCTATTAAGAAAGCAACTGGCACACTTGATGGAGCAAACTATGAAGAAATCACGTACGAAGGGTATGGGCCTGGTGGTGTAGCTGTAATCGTTCATATTCTAACAGACAATAAAAATCGAACTGCAGCTGAAATACGTCATGCATTTAAAAAGAGCGACGGTAACTTAGGGGAAAGTGGCTGTGTATCCTTTATGTTTGACCGAAGAGGGTACATCGTTATTGATAATGTAGAAGGAACTATCGATGAGGAAGAAATTACACTCGAAGCTATTGAAGCTGGTGCCGAGGATATTGCTATTGAAGATGGTGCTTATGAAATTTTTACAGCACCCGAAGATTTTGAAGCTGTACGTGATCATTTGAGTGAACAAAATTATCCGATTTCTGATGCTGAAATTACGTTAATTCCACAAACATATAGCTCCTTACCAGAATCTGATGAAGAAAAAATGCTACAGTTAATTGACACGTTAGAAGATAATGAAGATGTACAAGATATTCATCATAATTTAGAGTTGAGTTAGCATGGAGACTTCTATTCCAACTGTGAATAGAAGTTTTATTGTTATTTATGTTATGATAGATGAGATGATGAGTAGAGGGGAAAAATCATGATTGCTTACATAAAAGGGAAAGTTACATATATACAGGACGAGTCAGTTATCGTTGATGTGCAAGGGGTTGGGTATGAGATAGTGTGTTCCAATCCTTTTGTTTTTCAAGCACAACTAAATGAAGATACGTTAATATTTACGCATCATCATGTACGTGAAGATGCACAAATTTTATATGGATTTAAAAATCAGGAGCAAAAATCACTTTTTACAAAGCTTTTACAGGTTTCAGGGATTGGACCCAAAGGAGCACTTGCAATATTAGGTTCAGTAAATGTAGGTGATTTCGTTGCAGCTGTTGAACGTGAAGATGATAAGTTTTTAACCAGTTTTCCTGGTGTCGGAAAAAAGACTGCAAGACAGGTGATCTTAGATCTAAAAGGAAAATTAACGTCAATGCTGTCTATTCAAGGGGAATCATCCACAGAACAAAATGATCAACATACTAATGTTGAAGGGTTAGCTGAAGCTCAAGAAGCGTTACGTGCACTAGGCTATTCAGAACGTGAAATTAAAGCCGTGATACCACAATTGCAAAAAGAAAACATATCAAATACAGATGAAGCTATTCGCAAGGCTTTATCGTTATTAATGAAAAATTAACAAGGGGAGATTGAAATGGAAGAACGGATGGTCACAGGTGAATTACAGGAAGAAGATTCTTCTGTTGAACTTAGTCTTCGCCCCACTTCTTTAGGACAATATATAGGACAAGATAAGGTGAAAGAAAATTTACATATTTTCATTCAAGCAGCAAAAATGCGTGAAGAACCATTGGATCATGTTTTGTTGTATGGACCACCTGGACTTGGAAAGACGACATTAGCTGCAATTATTGCCAACGAAATGGGTGTACAATTTCGATCAACTTCTGGTCCGGCTATCGAACGTGCAGGGGATTTAGCTGCTATTTTGTCATCTTTAGAACCGGGTGATGTGTTGTTTATAGATGAAGTACATCGATTACCACGCTCTGTTGAAGAGGTACTTTATCCTGCGATGGAGGATTTTTTTCTTGATATTGTTATTGGGACTGGTCCAAGCGCAAGATCAGTAAGGATTGATTTACCTCCTTTTACATTGGTAGGAGCAACTACCCGAGCAGGATTATTATCTGCACCACTACGAGATCGGTTTGGTGTATTGAGTCGATTGGAATATTATGAAACGAAAGATTTGTGCTCAATAGTTGAACGAACTGCTGATATATTTCAAACAACCATTACGAAGGATGCTGCTATTGAGGTGGCAAGAAGGTCTAGAGGCACACCAAGAATTGCTAATCGCTTGTTAAAAAGAATTCGCGATATTTCTCAGGTCAAAGGAGAAAAGGAAATTAGCCTCGAAACGACCGAACTCGCATTGGAAATGTTGCAAGTCGATGATGTTGGTCTTGATCATATTGACCATAAATTATTAAAAGGAATAATCGATGGATTTCAAGGTGGTCCAGTTGGTTTGGATACAATTGCAGCGACAATTGGTGAAGAATCACAGACTATAGAAGATGTTTATGAGCCATACTTATTACAAATAGGCTTTATCCAACGGACACCGAGAGGTAGAGTGGTAACACAAAAAGCTTATCAACACTTTGGTATAAAAAAAGGGAACGATTAACATGAGTATGGGAAAAGTATTTATTGTATTAGGCATTGTTTTTATCATAATTGGTGTGATTTGGTCACTATTTGGTAAATTACCAGGAGATATTAGCATTAAACGTGGAAACTTTTCCTTTCACTTTCCCATTATGACATCCATCGTAGTTAGTGTAATTCTATCCATCATCTTGTTTTTAATAGGAAAAATGAAGTAACAAAAGCGTAAGTGCCCGTTAATTTGCGTATGACCTACACCCACGCAAAGTAGCGATTTTAATCGACCTTCCTCCGTATGAGATAAAGGAAACATGCCACTAAAAAAGGGGGATGCGACGTTGGGCGGCAAGCCGTTCTTAGTCGGCCCTCCTTCGTAAGAATCGATGTTGATTTATCGTAAGAAGGTACCGATGGCATTAGCAAATGGGCATTGGAGCTGGAGTAAGAAAGGATTTGTCAGTGCATCATGGATATAAATGATTTTGATTTTAATTTACCAGAGCACCTAATTGCTCAAACACCATTAGCAGATCGCTCGTCGTCAAGATTACTAACACTTAACCGCGGATCAAAAAAGGTGGAGCATAACCATTTTACGGACATTAAAAATTACCTTAAAAAAGGTGATTGTTTGGTTCTAAATGATACAAAGGTGTTACCAGCAAGACTATACGGAATAAAAGGTGACACAGGTGCAAGGGTAGAAGTATTGTTGCTTACCCAGCAAGAAGAGGATTGCTGGGAGGTGTTAGCTAAACCAGCCAAAAAGATAAAGGTTGGGACAGAGTTAACGTTTGGTGATGGAAAGCTAAAAGCCATTTGTCTCGCAACAAAAGATCATGGTGGGCGAATTTTACAGTTTAGCTATGATGGGATATTTTACGAGGTATTGGATGAACTAGGTGAAATGCCATTACCACCTTATATTAAAGAACAGCTTCCTGAAAAGAATCGATACCAAACCGTATACGCTAAAGAAGAAGGATCAGCAGCTGCACCTACCGCAGGTCTTCATTTCACGGATGAATTGCTTCGTGAGCTGAAAGAAATGGGGGTAATCATTACCTTTATAACATTACATGTTGGACTGGGAACTTTTCGCCCTGTTAGTGTGGATAATGTAGATGAACATGTTATGCATTCTGAGTTTTATCACATGACAGAGGAAACGGCAGCTACACTTCGTGACGTTAGAAAGAATAACGGTAGAATTATTTCCGTCGGTACAACTTCCACTCGAACGCTTGAAACGATTACACGAGACCATGACGGTGAATTTGTTGCTTCAAGTGGTTGGACAGATATTTTTATCTATCCACCATACAAATTTCAAGCAATCGATGGATTGATTACAAATTTTCATCTACCTAAATCAACATTAATCATGCTGGTTAGCGCGTTGGTAGACCGTGAAAGTATTTTACGAGCATACAATGAAGCTGTAAAAGAAGAATATCGCTTTTTTAGCTTTGGAGACGCTATGTTAATTTTATAATAAAAGGAACGAATAATATGACTGCTATTACGTATGAATTAATAAAGACATGTAAACAAACAGGTGCACGACTAGGAAAAGTGCACACCCCACATGGCTCTTTTGATACACCAATGTTTATGCCTGTCGGAACACTTGCAACAGTTAAAACGATGAGTCCCGAAGAATTGAAAGGAATGGAAGCGAAAATCATTCTTTCAAACACGTATCATTTGTGGCTCAGACCTGGTGAAGACATTATTAAAGAAGCGGGTGGCCTTCACAAGTTTATGAACTGGGACAGACCTATTTTAACCGATTCTGGTGGGTTTCAAGTGTTTAGTCTCAGTCAAATTCGAGAAATTCAAGAAGAAGGCGTGCATTTTCGCAACCACATCAGTGGTGAAAAGTTGTTTTTATCACCCGAAAAGGCGATGCAAATCCAAAATGCTTTAGGCTCTGATATTATGATGGCTTTTGATGAATGTCCACCATACCCAGCTACGTATGAATACATGAAAGCATCTGTAGAACGTACATCTAGATGGGCAGAAAGATGTTTGGAAGCACACCAAAATCCGAATACGCAAGGTTTATTTGGAATCATCCAGGGTGGAGAATTCGAAGAACTTCGAAAACAGAGTGCAAAGGATCTCGCTTCATTAGATTTTCCCGGCTATGCTATTGGCGGTTTATCTGTTGGGGAGCCAAAGGATATTATGAATAGGATGCTGGAATACACTACTCCATTAATGCCTTCCGATAAACCTAGATATCTGATGGGGGTGGGGTCACCAGACTCACTAATTGATGGCGCAATTCGTGGCGTGGACATGTTTGATTGCGTATTACCAACTCGTATAGCACGTAATGGGACATGCATGACATCGAACGGTCGACTTGTCGTTCGAAATGCAAAATACGCGAGAGATTTTTCACCTATCGATGAAAATTGTGATTGCCATGTTTGCAAAAATTACACCCGTGCTTATATCCGACATTTAATTAAATGTAATGAAACATTCGGATTCAGGCTTACTACTTATCATAACCTGCATTTTCTGTTAAAATTAATGGAACAAGTGCGAACAGCGATAAGCGAAGATCGACTTGGTGATTTTAAAGAGGCATTCTTTGAACAATATGGTTTCAATCAACCGAATGCAAAGAATTTTTAGAGAGAGGGGGGAACGAATTGGAAACGTTATATAGTCTACTTCCGATAATCTTAATGTTTGTTATTTTTTACTTCTTGTTGATTCGTCCACAACAGAAGCGTCAAAAGCAAGTAAAACAAATGCAATCAGATCTTAAAAAAGGTGATTCAGTAATCACGATAGGTGGATTTCATGGTACAATCCATGCAATCGACGAAGCTACCGTTATTATTGCGGCCGACAATGTAAAGCTTACATATGATCGTTCTGCTATTCGTGAAGTTATTAGTTCTCATGCTTCAGAATAATAGACACATGGAAAAGCTAACATAGGACATGCTGTTGTTCAAATTCGATACAACATAAGAAAAGGATGATGACGCCATTGCGGTGTCATCATCCTTTTTCTATTCTTGACTCTCTCCTACTGCATTTACACCAATCATACCGCCTACAATTGCTACTAGAATGTATCCTAGATGATTCAATGTTTGCTCCATTGAAAAGGCTTGTTCATAACCTAGGTATTGAACGGCGAACGTAAATAGTGTAAATCCAAGCCCAGTTACTCCTCCAATTAACCACCCTTTTCGCTTACCTTTGGTACCAGCAACGATGCCACCAATTAATAATGTAATTAATCCTACTACAAGTGTTACCCATGATAACGTCGGCTCATTTAACGGTGTGAATTTTAGTAAAAGGGCAATTACAATACTCGATACAAAAATCAGGCCAAGAATGACAATCCACCCATACAAGAGTGCAATGAATTGTTGTTTCTTCATGTTCTTACCTCCCCTGTTTGTCCATTTACTGTCATTTTATTCATCAATTTTAAAAATAGACGAACTATTTATTTTGCAATCCATTTTGTAAAGAAAGGAATTTGCTTTAATTCTTCTTTCGTAATAAATTTTAATGCGAACAGAAGTATGATATAAATCATTGTCAATGCAACGAATATCCCCAGTAGCAGTAAAAGGTTTGAGTTAGACAGATAAACCATTTTAAACATTCTACCAATCCACCAGGTAGCAAGAAGTAAACTTGCCATCTTAACCATATCAATTAGTGGAATAGTGAATTTAATTGCTTTCCGTAATGCTGCTAGATGTAATAAGGTTACCAACACTACTCCTATAATCATCGCAAGAGCAACACCAGTTATTCCAAATTTCGGACTAGAAGCTAGTACAAATAGAGCCGTATATTTTACAAAAGCTCCAGTCAAACTATTCCACATTGCTGGTTTTGCTAGATCCAAGGCTTGTAACGCAGCTTGTAACGGTGATTGTATATAAAGCAGAATAAAAAAAGGTGCCATTAAAACAAGAAAACTACTAGCATGGTCTGTTCCATACATGTATAACAAAATTGGGGCAGCAAATAATGATAATACGATTGTCGCTAATGCCCCTGATGCAAATGAAATGCGTATCGACTGATGGATTCGATAATGGATGAGTGAATTATGTTGTTTTGCCCCTGCCTCACTGATGGAAGGAACTAATGCAATCGACAAAGAATTCGTAATAAACGTTGGCAAAAATAAAAGTGGCAAGACGTAACCGGTCAATTCACCATATTGCTTAGTGGCCAAGCTACTCGCGATTCCTGCGATTGCTAAGCTTTGTGTTACGAGAATGGGTTCAATAAAATAGGAAATTGAGCCAATCATTCTACTACCGGTGCTCGGTAATGCAATGGAAAATAATTCAGAAATTGTGTTCTTACTAGATTTTAAGTAGCCAAAAAAACGGTATCGCAACTTGAATATCTTCTTTCGCTTAAATAAATAGAGAATAAAGGTTAGAGAAGCAAGTTCACCAAGAAGCGCACTAATCATCGCACCAGCAGCCGCATACTCTACTCCATATGGAAGTAGTAATTTAACAAATAGAACAACGCAGATAATCCGGACTATTTGCTCGATAACAAGTGCATAGCTTTGAGGTCTCATATCCTGAAGACCTTGAAAGTAGCCGCGTATAACCGAAGATATTGCGATTATTGGAATGATTGGACAGATCGCATATAGTGGAATGATTGTACGGTCATCTGTTAATAATGTTGTTCCGATAAATGGAATAAAGAAATACATTAATATTGTCACAACAAGGCTTGTACACCCTGTAATAATTAAAGAAACGACAAGGATTTTTTTTATCTTAACTTGATCATTTGCAGCATCAGCCTCTGCAACTCGTTTTGAAATCGCTACTGGTAAACCTAGCTGTGTGATTGTGACCAGCAATATTAAGGTAGGTAGGGCCATCATAAATAACCCAACACCCTCTTCACCCATAATTCGTGCCACTACAATTCGGTTAACAAAACCTAACAAACGCGTAATCATACCTGCTGCAATTAAAATGAGTGTACCCTGTAAAAAGGTTTGTTTGGTCATAATCAAAACCCTGCCTTCTCAAATAGTTAAAATTCATATACAATGATATATATGCAATAGATGTGTCCAAGCATGACTAAAGATAGAATTTAGATTTTTGAAAGCTGAACTGGGGGGAGCGGATTGGAAACTATTCGTAGCGTTAACGAGTGGAAGGCCTTAATGAAACCTGCTTTAGAAAGTAAAAAAAGTGAATTTCAATTGATGGGATATACACATGCTACAACAGAAGAGATATGGAATTGCTTGGTACAAAAAGTTTGGAAAGGTAATCCACCTAAACGTATATATGAAGTTGTCCAAGACATTTTTCATCTCGCTTCAAATATCTATTTAAGCTATCTAACGGTTAAAGCATATGAAGATGATGATCTGATGGCCTCTATACAGGCGATTACCAACATTCAGGATTGACAAAAATGATTAGGAAATACATATGATTGGGTTTTGTGAGAAAAGGGAGGCACTTAGTGAATGAAGAATAGAAGTAGAATTATTGCCTTTTTTCTAATCGTTCTACTGGCAGCAGGAACGATTGGAACAACGGTAATGGGTATTGTGAAGGATATTAATTTAGGTTTAGATCTTCAAGGTGGATTTGAGGTATTGTATGAAGTCGATCCAATTGAAGATGGACAAGAAGTAAATCGCAAGGTTCTCGAAGCGACTGTCCAAACCCTTACAGAACGTGTTAATAGACTTGGTATTAGTGAAGCGAACATTAATATTGAAGGAGACAGTAGAATTCGTGTTCAGTTGGCAGGAGTCGAAGACCAAACCGAAGCACGAGAGATATTGGCAACTTCTGCTAGATTATCGTTTCGCGACGTAAATGATAAAGAATATTTAAACGGAACAGATATTGTAGAAGGCAGTGCTCAACAGGATTTCAGTTCTCAAACGAACGAACCAATTGTAACCTTGCAATTGAAGGATGCTTCCGAATTTGCAGATGTAACGAGTAAAATTAAACAAATGCAAAATCCGGATACACCGTATGCAGATAACCTATTAGTTATTTGGATGGATTTCGAGGAAGGAGATTCATTCGCTGAAGAATACGGAACAGCGGATCCCAAATACGTATCTGCTCCACAGGTTACCGAAACACTTAATACAGCCAATGTACAAATTACTGGTAATTTTACAATAGAATCTGCTCAGCGGTTAGCTGAGATAATTAATGCAGGGTCACTGCCAGTTAATTTGGTTGAGAAATACTCTACATCTGTTGGTGCTCAGTTTGGTGAACAGGCATTAAACAAAACTGTATTTGCTGGTATCGTTGGTATCGGACTAATCTTTTTGTTTATGATTTTTTACTACCGTTTTCCAGGATTGATCGCTGCAATCAATTTAAGTATTTATATTTATATGATCCTTGTAGTGTTTGAATTATTAAACGGGGTATTAACACTGTCAGGTATTGCAGCATTAATTTTAGGTGTAGGTATGGCAGTAGATGCCAATGTTATTACGAATGAGCGAATTAAAGAAGAGCTGAGAGAAGGTAAATCTATTTCTGCTGCATTTAAAGCGGGTAATAAAAACTCTCTATCAACGATTTTAGATGCAAATATAACGACTATACTTGCTGCGGGGATATTATTCTACTTTGGTACAAGCTCTGTAAAAGGGTTTGCAACTATGTTAATCATTAGTATCCTAGTAAGTTTTGTTACAGCGGTATATGGTTCAAGATTATTAATGGCATTATGGATTAAGGTGAAGTTTTTCCGTGATCGCCCAGAATGGTTTGGTGTTAAACGAAAAGATATTAAGGATATCAAAGATAAAACAGAATATGAGCCGAAAATTTTCAACCGTGAAGTAAATGTTGTGCAACACCGTAAAAAGTTCTTTATCGCTTCAAGCATTATGGTAATACTAGGAGCGGTTTCCATGTTGCTGTTCCAATTGAATCCTGGAATTGACTTTTCATCGGGGTCAAGGGTTCAAGTTTTAGCAGAAAATAGTTTAACAACAGAAGAAGTAAATGATAGTCTAGCTGAACTTAATTTGGAAACAGAAAATGTAACCCTAGCTGGGGAAAACAAAGAAATAGCTGTCATACGCTATGATACCGTTCTCGAGCAGGATAAAATCGCAGAAATTAAATCGTATTTTATGAAAAAATATGGTAATGAGCCAAACGTCAGTGTTGTTTCATCTATTGTCGGAGAAGAGCTTGTAAAAAATGCATTGTATTCTGTAGGAATCGCTATCATCGGAATGATTATCTATGTTGCGATCCGATTTGAGTTTTTCTTTGCAATCACTGCGATTATAGCGCTCGTTCATGATGCATTTTTTGTACTTGCGATATTTAGTATTTTCCAACTAGAATTCGATGTAATAATCGTTGCGGCAATTTTAACCATTGTCGGTTACTCCATCAACGATACCATTGTTACATTTGACCGAATTCGAGAAAATTTAATTAAGAAAAAACGTGTGAAATCGATGAAGGAACTTGCATTAATTGTTAATCGAAGTTTAGTACAAACATTTACACGTAGTATTAACACTACAGTTACAACGATGATTGCAGTTCTAGCGTTTCTTATTCTTGGAGCAGAATCGATTTCTGGTTTCGCTATTGCCCTTATGGTAGGACTTCTTGCTGGTACTTACTCATCCCTATTCCTTGCTTCTCAGTTATGGTTAGTATGGAGAGGGAAAATGATTAAGGAAAAGCCTGTTGTATTTGAGAAAAAGAAACGTACAGAAGGACCACAAGTTTAAGCTTGGCAGTAAGCCAAGTTCTCTAAAAAACCCTTGTTGTTTACTATTCAACAAGGGTTTTTGATTAAGTAATGTTAAAATAGGGTATTTTATCCATATATTAGTCTAAAGGAGGATACATAATGAAGGGACAAACATATGTCATATTCGCTATTATTTTTATTATTATAGTAGCTATTTTTGCTGTAATAAACGTTGATCCTGTGGAAGTTAATTATTTATTTGGCTCAGGTGAAGCGCCACTAATTTTTGTTATATTATTTTCTGTCTTGATGGGTTGTATCATTATGGCTGCTGTTGGAATCGTAAGAGTGTTTCGTTTGCAACGTGAAATAAAAGCTTTACGCAAAGAGAATGAGCGGCTACGGAAAGATTCTATCGAACATTCTTCCACTGACCTACTCACAGAAGATGGTGGATCAAACGGTTCTGAACAAGAACCTATCACAACTGAAGATAAATAATACTAATTGCGACCCTTGGCTCCCTTTTGTATAATAGGAGAGTCAGGGGTGAATTTATGTTAAAAAGCAAAGCGAAATGGAAGTTTACTGAGAACGAAGTTGATACAGCATGCTGGACAGGAGAGTCAACAGATTTGTCCCCTGTGGTTAAAGAATTACTAGTACAAAGAGGTATAAGTGATATACAGGAAGCAAGAAGGTTTCTATCCCCTGAAGTTACGAATCTATTTGATCCACAAAAAATGAATGGAATGGAAATCGCTAGTGAACGAGTACATAAAGCCATTGAACAAGATGAAAAAATTCTTGTATTTGGTGATTATGATGCAGATGGTGTCAGTTCTACAACACTTTTAATGTCTGCATTACTAGAGCTCGGAGCTCAATGTGATTATTATATACCAAATAGATTCACGGAAGGATATGGGCCAAATGAGCAAGCTTTTGCATATGCAAAGGAACAGGGCTTTAGCCTTATTATTACAGTTGACTGCGGAATTGCCTCCGTCAATGAAGCGAAACTCGCTACTGAACTTGGAATTGATCTAATCATTACCGATCACCATGAAGTGCAAGACGAAATACCACAAGCCTTAGCTATCTTGCATCCGAAGTGCTCGGCTGAATATCCATTTAAAGAGCTAGCTGGGGTTGGAGTAGCATTTAAATTTGCTCAGAGCTTGCTGGGTTACTTTCCAGAGCATTTATTAGATTTGGTAGCAATAGGAACAATTGCCGATTTGGTACCGCTTGTTAATGAAAATAGAATTCTGGCCTATTATGGCTTACAAATGCTAACGAAAACAAAAAGACCTGGACTAAAAGCATTAAAGAAACAGTGTAAAATTGAAGGAACTGTAACGGAAGAAGATGTTGGATTTCTAATTGGCCCCCGTATAAACGCGGTTGGACGACTACAAGATGCTGGTCTCGCTGTAGAAATGTTAATGACAAAGGACTTTGATGAGGCAGAGCATTTAGCTGAAGTCGTTCAGGAATTAAATAAGGAACGTCAGCGAATTGTTGCGAACATTGTTAAAGAAGCAGAATTGCTAGTCAACACAGAAGAAGATTTAGGTATAACAATTGTTGCCAAAGAGGGATGGAACGAGGGCGTTCTAGGAATTGTGGCATCGAAGTTAGTAAGGAAATACGATCGACCAGCAATAGTATTGTCAATCAATCATGAAAAAGGTACTGCTAAAGGATCAGCTAGAAGCATACCGGCATTTGATTTATTCAAAAATTGTATGCAAGTTAGAGAGTATTTTACTCATTTTGGTGGGCACTCCCAGGCAGCAGGTATGACGTTACCGATAGAAAATGTCTCTGTTTTACGAGAATCATTAAATCAGATGGTTTTATCAAAGCTTTCATCTGATGACTTTAAACAAGAAATAGTGATTAATAAAACGTTGTCCCTTCAAGAAATAAACGAAGAGCTTGTAGCAGAAATTAATCAATTAGCACCATTTGGAATGGCAAACCCAAAGCCTATTTTCCATCTGAATCATCTACCATCCACAGTTCGTAAGATTGGATCTACACAAAATCATTTGAAAATCCAATTTAAACAAGATGCCTTAGCGATAGACGGAATTGGGTTCGGACTAGGTGAACAATTTCCTTTCATTTCTGAGAAAAATCCACTTTCTGTAGTAGGTGAGCTTGGAATAAATGAATGGAATGGGATGCGTAAGGCACAAATAATGATACAAGATGTAAAAATTGAAGGATGGCAGTTATTTGACCATCGAGGCAAGCAGCAAGTAGACATCGCCCCTTTTATTCGAAACTCGAATAACTATCTACTAATTGGAAAAGATGTTGAAAACCGCATGAAACAAGTGCCAACTAATTATAATACAGTGCCATACATAGCGGATCATATACCTTATGACACTGTTGATACCGTTTTTCTATTCGATTTACCAGATACGATTGATGAACTAAGCACTCTATTACAAATGGTAAAACCAGTAAATATACATCTATGCTTTTACTTAAAAAATAGTCACTATTTAACAGCGTTTCCTTCTAGAGAGGATTTCAAGAAGCTTTATGCATTGATTATTAAACGCGGTTATATTAACCTTTCTGAAGATTCACCAGCATTAATGAAGTCATTCGGATGGACGAATGAACGTATAAACTTTATGTTACAGGTGTTTTTTGAACTGGAATTTGTTACGATAGATAATGGACTTGTAAAACCTAGTAACAGCCCTATTAAGAGACAATTACACGAATCGAATTTATACAAGCAACATTTAGAACAAAGTGACATGGAGAAAAAGCTTTATTATTCAAACTATAACGAGTTAAAACAGTGGTTTCAGCAAGTAATGGAAACCGTGGAGATTCCTGAGGAGGAGCTTACCTATGGATTATAAAAAATATATTAAAATAGTAGAGGATTGGCCAAAAAAAGGCGTTCAATTCAAAGACATTACACCATTAATGGATAATGGTGAAGCTTTTAAATCAGCAGTAGATGAAATAGTGGATTTTGCAAAGGAAAAGGAAATAGATATCGTAGTTGGACCAGAAGCACGCGGATTTATTATTGGTTGTCCAGTATCGTATGCTTTACAAGTTGGGTTTGCACCAGTTCGTAAAGAAGGTAAGTTACCACGGGAAGTTATAAAGGTTGACTATGGCTTAGAGTACGGGAAAAACGTTTTAACCATTCATAAAGATGCAATAAAGCCTGGACAAAGAGTTTTAATTACAGATGATTTACTAGCGACAGGTGGAACTATTGAAGCAACGATTAAATTAGTTGAAGAGCTAGGTGGTATTGTAGTAGGATGCGCATTTTTAATAGAACTAACCTACTTAGACGGTTTAAATAAGCTAGATGGTTATGATGTATTAACGCTTATGCGCTATTAATTGCATGTTAACTTCCAATGGTCTGACGATAGAACCATTTTCGTCAGGCCAATTATTTATTCGTTGAGATAAATATTGATCATCGGCAGATACATAATTATCTTCCCTACTTGATGGTTATTGCTTTACATTTAGCTTAAAATTTTCGATACTAATAAGAAACATATTTTTCACTAGTAAGTAATGAATGACTTTAATAGAAATATTGTGTTATGTATAATTTAAGTGTTTTATAGTTGGAGACTTGTCGAGTCTTGCAATTGATTGATTATTCTCTATAACAAATAAGGTGATCTCATGGCTAAAGAAAATTTATTAACAAGTGAAGATGTAATTCAAAAAGCTCGTGCGTATCTATCAGAAGATGATGCAGCGTTTATTAGACGTGCATACGAGTTCGCTGAGCATGCACATAGAGATCAGTTCAGAAAGTCTGGCGAGCCATATATTATCCATCCGGTACAGGTTGCGGGGATATTGGTTGAATTGGAAATGGATCCGGAAACTATTGCTGGTGGTTTTTTGCATGATGTTGTAGAGGATACAGATATTACATTAGAAGAGTTAGAAGAACATTTTAACCATGAAGTAGCTATGCTAGTGGATGGAGTAACGAAGTTAGGTAAAATCAAGTATAAATCAAAGGAAGCAATCCAAGCAGAGAATCATCGTAAAATGTTTGTTGCGATGGCAAAAGATATTCGTGTTATTTTAATTAAATTAGCAGACCGGTTACACAATATGCGAACGTTAAAGCATCTTCCCCCTGAAAAGCAACGAAAAAAAGCCAATGAAACGTTGGAAATATTTGCACCACTTGCACATAGGTTAGGGATATCGACTATGAAGTGGGAGTTAGAAGATATAGCTTTACGATATCTAAACCCTCAACAATATTATCGAATTGTTCAGTTAATGAAACAAAAAAGAGATCAACGTGAATCATATATTAAAGATGTAATGGAACAAGTACAGAAACAGGTTAAAGAAGTAAATATCGAAGCAGATATTTCTGGACGGCCAAAGCACCTATATAGTATTTATCGGAAAATGATTAAACAGAACAAACAATTTACTGAAATTTATGATTTACTTGCTGTCCGAATAATTGTGGATAGTATTAAGGATTGTTATGCCGTACTAGGAATTATTCATACGTGTTGGAAACCGATGCCAGGACGTTTTAAAGATTATATAGCAATGCCGAAACCAAATTTATATCAATCACTTCATACAACAGTGATTGGTCCAAAAGGCGATCCACTTGAAGTGCAAATCCGTACGAAAGAAATGCATGAAATCTCTGAGTATGGAATTGCGGCTCATTGGGCCTACAAAGAAGGAAAGCAATTAAATAAAGATAAAAAGTCGTTTGAAGAAAAGCTTACCTGGTTCCGTGAAATTCTCGAATGGCAAAATGAGACACACGATGCGGAAGAATTTATGGAGTCATTGAAGGTAGATTTATTCTCAGATATGGTATATGTATTTACTCCAAAAGGTGATGTAATTGAGCTGCCATCTGGATCAGTGCCGCTTGATTTTGCCTATAGAATTCATACAGAAATTGGTAATAAAACGATTGGTGCAAAAGTAAATGGAAAAATGGAGCCACTTGACTATAAACTGCAAAATGGCGACATTATTGACGTTATGACATCCAAGCATTCTTATGGACCATCACAAGACTGGCTAAAAGTCACCCAAACTTCACAAGCAAAAAATAAAATTAAACAATTTTTTAAGAAACAGCGACGTGAAGAGAACATTTCAAAAGGGAAAGAGATGGTTGATAAAGAAATCCGTGCATTGGGAATTGAGCCAAAAGATGCACTAACGCAGGAAAATCTACAGCGTGTGTATGAGAAATTTAATTTTTCGAATGAAGATGATATGTATGCAGCTGTTGGATATCAAGGTATTACCGCGGCGTTGATTGCTACACGGTTAACGGATAAGATACGTCAGTCTAAATTAAAAGAACAAGACCTAGAACAAACGTTAGAGGAAGTAAAAAAAGAATCCAAAACAAGTAAACCGCATAAACGGGATTCCGGTGTTAAAGTAGCTGGAGTTGATAATTTACTAGTTCGATTATCCAAATGTTGTAATCCTGTACCTGGCGATGACATTATTGGTTATATTACGAAGGGCAGAGGTGTTTCGGTTCATCGTGCTGATTGTCCAAATGTCCAAACAGAAGATGCGAAACAACGTTTTCTACACGTAGAATGGGAAGCTGATCAACGCGATAAGAAACAATATCATGTTGATTTGGAAATTTCAGGATATGATCGTCGAGGTCTCTTAAACGAAGTACTTCAAGCTGTAAATGAAACAAAAACAAATATCACACAAGTGACAGGTCGTTCAGATCGAAATAAAATGGCAATCATTCATATTACTATTTTGATTCACAATACGAATCATTTACGAAAAATCGTTGAACGAATCAAACAAATTAAAGAAGTTTATACGGTTACGAGAACCTTACAATAAGAAATGTGATGGCCATCGGTCAAAACGGTGCATAAACAAAAACATGTAGAGTGCAGTTTGCATACGAATGCTCGTTTATTATGATTGTAGCTTGTGGGAACGTAACTAGAAATACTTTTGTATATACTTTCTGTAAAAAGGAGTTTCAAGATGCGAGCAATTATTCAACGCGCGGTCAACGCTAGTGTTACGATTAACGGTAAAGTAACTGGTGAAATTGACAATGGATTGGTAATGCTGTTGGGCGTGACACATGAAGATAACCTTGAAGATGCTTCCTATATTGTGAACAAAGTAATTAATCTACGTATCTTTGAGGATCAAGAAAATAAAATGAATTTATCCCTAAAAGATGTTGAAGGAAAAATATTATCTATTTCACAGTTTACTTTATATGGAAATGTTAAAAAAGGTAGACGACCAAGTTTTGTGGATGCAGCAAAGCCAGACCATGCAAACGAATTATACCAAGCTACTAACCAATTAATTAGCGAGCAGGGTATTCATGTGGAAACTGGTGAATTTGGTGAGATGATGAATGTACAGCTTACCAATGTAGGTCCAGCCACTTTTATCATAGATAGTAATGAGAAATAAACAAGATCCGATCATTTGATCGGATCTTGTTTTAATTTATATAGAGTTTAGACGAAACAATAGTTGACCTAAGCTTGATTTCATTATTCATTCGCAAAGTATTTAAGTAAGCCATTCACCATACCTTGCACTAATTTCTTTTGATACGCGTTCGTTTGTAGTAGTTGTTCTTTCTCTTTATTTGATATAAATCCCAATTCTACAAGTATTGCTGGTTTGAAGGTTTGTCTGATTACAAAGAAGTTTCCATACGCAACCCCACGATCATTTGCATTTGTTTCCTTGATTAATTCTTTTTGAACATATTGCGCTAGCTTTTTGTTTTGCCCATGATAATAATATGTTCCAATTCCAGTTACATCTGGTAATGCTGGGGTGCTATTATAATGTATACTAATGAATGCGTCGGTATCAGCAACGTTTGCAAAGCTTGTCCGACTCCCTAAGGAAATAAATTCATCTTCTGGACGGGTGAGCACAACATTAGCACCTAAAATCGTTAATTCTTGCATAAGTTCAAGTGACGTTTTATATGCAATGTCTTTTTCATATGTGCCACTAGCCCCGATTGCTCCAACGTCACGGCCTCCATGACCGGCGTCAATCACTATAGTTTTGTTTTCAATACCTGTTGCTTCACCATTTTCCGATTGATTGATGAATGATTTATTTAAGAATCCCTTGATATCACCCTGTTGAACCTCATACCATTTCTTTGTTTCACCAATAACGTCAAATTTATCTCCTTTGTCTGCAAGATGTACGATTTCATATTCTGATGATGGCCCACTTCGTAGATGGGTGTTATCATACTCTATGGTAATAGATTGAATTGACGCTTCGTTGGTATTGTGATTGGTAGTTTGATCTACGTTTTTTCCTTCACGAATTGAGATATATTCTGTAGTAATCCATCCGGTTGTAGAATCCAATTGAATTTCGACCCAATCATCTTTCTGTTGCAAAATAGGATACGATTCATTCAGATGAACCTCTGCGATTTCTTCAAAATTCGTACCTGGACCATTCCGTACATTTAGTATTTCCGTATCAATGATCGCTTCTTTAACCTTGCTAGGACTAGTCATGGCAGTTAGCAAAAGTAACATAGAAAGCGATAATATGAGAACCTTTAGCGTGCGCAAATCTTTTCCCCCTAATAACGACCTAATATGTATCATGTTTTATTTTAATAGAAATACTAAAATTAGGCAAAGATAGATGTAATGGAGGGAATAAAAAATGCGCGTAACGGATAGACAGTGGAAACAGGCAATGAATTCGGATTTAAACGATATTAATTTACATCGGTTTTTAGAGATACATGACCACGCAAATCATATGGAGATAGCAACAGAATTAGGAATTTCATTAGGTGAAGTCAAACAATTAAAGAAAAAGATAAATCGTGCTTGACATAATAGCGGGTTGCGATTATGATTATAATCATTCTATATAAATCGACAATATACAAACCATTGATGGAAAAAGTAGATAAGTTCCATATGTTCAGAGAGAATATGCCATAGGCTGCGAGCATTTTCACATACTAACTTATCGAAAGACATTCCGTAGGCTCTTAATCGAAACTAAGTAGGTTAAGACGTTTTGCAGGCGTTAACTGTGAAGAGTGGATGCATCAGCATCAACTAGGGTGGCAACGCGGGTAACTCTCGTCCCTTTTTTATATTGGGATGGGAGTTTTTTTATATATTTTTTTAGGAGGAAGAACCATGAACATTAAAGCTCCACGCGGTACCGTAGATATTTTACCTGACGAATCAAGAAAATGGCAATATGTAGAGAACGTAATTAAAAATGTGTGTGAAAAATTTAACTACGATGAAATCCGAACACCGTTGTTCGAACACACGGAATTATTTCAACGGGGAGTTGGCGATTCAACGGATATCGTACAAAAAGAGATGTATACTTTTGAAGACCGAGGTGGAAGAAGTTTAACACTACGCCCAGAAGGAACTGCAGCGGTAGTTCGTGCATTTGTTGAAAATAAATTATTTGGCTCACCTAACCAACCGGTTAAATTATTTTATTTTGGCCAAATGTTTCGCTATGAACGCCCACAAAAAGGTAGAATGCGACAATTGAATCAATTTGGTGTCGAGGCAATGGGGAGTGCAGACCCCGCTGTAGATGCTGAGGTAATTGATCTAGCAATGTCTTGCTATCAATCACTTGGATTAAAGTCGTTAAAGCTTGTTATTAATAGTCTTGGCGATAATGAAAGTAGGAAAGCTTATCGGGATGCTTTAGTAGAACATTTTTCACCGCACAAAGAAGAGCTGTGTAAGGATTGTCAAACACGTTTGACACAAAATCCGTTACGAATTTTAGATTGCAAAACCGATCGCAATCATCCGGCAATGAAAACGGCGCCATCGATTCTCGACTTTTTGAATGATGACTCTCGTCTATATTTTGAAAAAGTAAAGACTTATTTAGATAAGATGAATATTAGCTATACAGTCGATAAAAATCTGGTTCGTGGTCTAGATTATTATAACCACACAGCATTTGAAATAATGAGTGAAGCAGATGGATTCGGTTCTATTACTACTCTTGCAGGCGGTGGAAGATATAACGGTTTGGTAGAAGACTTAGGAGGTCCGAATACACCTGGAATCGGATTTGGAATGGGATTAGAAAGACTGCTAATGGCATTAGAAGCAGAAAACATTGAATTACCTATTGAGGAGCAGTTGGATTGTTTTTTAGTTTCGCTTGGTGATGATGCAGAAATAGAATCTGTTGGATTGGTACACAAATTGCGCGAAAACGGCATTCAGGTGGATCGAGATTATCAAGGTCGAAAAATGAAAGGCCAATTTAAAGCAGCAGATCGTTTTAAAGCGAAATTTGTCCTTATTTTAGGAGACGAAGAGGTTACAAAACAAATAGTTAATGTAAAATCGATGGAAACTGGTGAACAATCGGAAGTTTCTATTGCCGAAATAGTAACGTATATGAAAGAAGCTATTAAAGGAGGCATTTCCTAATGGAACAACTAAAACGTACCTCAGCTGGTACACTAAGAACCACACATATTGATGAGAATGTCTTGTTAAAAGGGTGGGTGCAAAAAAGACGTGACTTAGGCGGCTTGATTTTTATCGATTTACGCGATAAGTCTGGAATTGTTCAAATTGTGTTTAACCCAGAAATTTCGAAAGAAGCTTTAACCATTGCTGAATCAGTCCGAAGCGAGTTTGTTGTTGAGGTTAAGGGACAGGTGGTAAGGCGTGATGAAACTACCATTAATAATACAATGGACACGGGCGATATAGAAGTAGTAGTTCATAATCTTACCATTATTAACAAGTCAAAAAACCCACCGTTTATCATACAAGACGAGACAGATGTTTCAGAAGATCTTCGTCTTAAATATCGTTATATGGATTTACGCAGAAGTCCATTACAAGAAACATTTAAATTACGTCATCGTACTACACAAGTTATTCGTAATTTCTTAAATGATAATGAATTTCTCGAAATGGAAACGCCTATTTTAACAAAAAGTACACCAGAAGGGGCAAGGGATTACTTAGTACCAAGCAGGGTACATGCAGGCGAATTTTACGCATTGCCACAGTCACCACAGTTATTTAAACAATTAATCATGGTATCTGGATTTGAAAAGTATTACCAAATAGCTCGCTGTTTCCGTGATGAAGACTTACGAGCTGATAGACAACCAGAATTTACACAGGTAGATATTGAGACCTCGTTTATGACGAGTGATGAAATAATGGAAATGACTGAACAAATGATGCTAAAAGTAATGAAGGAAGTTAAAAATATGGATCTTTCATTACCATTACCGAGAATGAAATACAAAGACGCAATGGAACGTTTTGGATCAGATAAGCCTGATACTCGTTTTGGGATGGAATTGATTGATGTTTCTGAAGAAGTAAACGATTCTTCATTTAAGGTTTTTCGTAGTGCTGTGACTAGTGGGGGTAAAGTATCATTACTTAATGTTAAAGGTCAGGCAGCAAATTATTCTCGTAAAGACATTGATAAGCTAACGGAGTTTGTTAATGTTTATGGTGCCAAAGGTTTAGCTTGGCTTAAAGTAGAAGAGGATGGAGTAAAGGGACCAATTTCAAAGTTTTTATCTGAAGAAGAGATCCAAGAAATTAGCAAAAAAGCTGAATCTGACGTTGGAGATCTACTGTTATTTGTAGCCGATAAATCGTCGGTAGTTTATGACAGTTTAGGTGCACTGCGAATTAAACTAGGTAAAGAGCTAAACTTAATTGATGAAAGCAAGTATAATTTCTTATGGGTAACCGATTGGCCGCTATTTGAGTACGATGAAGATGCAGGAAGGTATCACGCTGCTCATCATCCATTTACTATGCCAATGGATGAGGATGTTGACAAACTATCTACTGATCCTGCAAATGTTCGTGCAAAAGCATATGACTTGGTGTTAAATGGTTATGAACTAGGTGGAGGATCACTTCGTATTTATAAGCGGGAACAACAAGATAAAATGTTTGAAGTACTTGGATTTACACCAGAAGAAGCGAAGGAGCAATTTGGCTTTTTATTAGATGCTTTAGATTATGGTGCTCCACCACATGGTGGAATAGCACTTGGGTTAGATAGAATTATCATGCTTTTAGCTGGAACTTCAAACATGCGTGATACCATTTTATTTCCTAAAACTGCCTCAGCATCCGATTTATTGACAGATGCACCAAGTGAGGTAGCACATACTCAGCTAGATGAGCTTTCTATTCAACTGAGTAAAAAAAATGAGAAAAAAGATCACTTGTAAAAATAACGTCATATATGTAATCTAATTTTCACAATTGTCTATATTGATAAAATAAAATGACTGTGTTAAGATTATTTTACACTTAAATATTGCATTTAATCCTGATGTGTTTGTCTATAAAAACGTTTTGACCGAACATTTTTATACTTGGGAGCCCCATCGTTTCTGTGTTGCGTGCAAGCCTTTAACTTACTTAAAGAGGAAGCATAATAGGTATAGAACAAGGCACCCACCTGCCGAGAGCGGGATCAAAACAAAGATTTTGACGGCACGATCGGGATTAAAAGCATACATAGAAAAAAGCTGACATAACGTGTAAACACGAATATGTCAGCTTTTTATTTAATAAGATGCTACATATTTCCGCTAACCAGTCGCCTTCGCTTTTCCTTGTCTAGCTGCGGCTCCTAGAAGCTGCCGTCATAAGCAATGAACACTTCTGCCCCACAGGAAGTGGGGTAGTTCAATGTTGCCACAGGATGTGGCGGTCTTAGTTGAACTTCCATAACCCCACGCGTTTTACGGTTCCTTGCTTATGCGTCCGCTTCTAACCAGTCGCCTTCGCTTTTCCTTGTCTAGCTACGGCACCTAGCGTCTAGCAAATAGATAGTCAGGATGAACGTAGGGGGAGAACACCCTACTTTTCACCTGCCTATCTATTTGTACGTCGCTAACCAGTCGCCTTCGCTTTTCTAATTAATTATTACCGTTTGCAACTTGTTGAAGGTTTCCGTTTTTGTCCATTCTAAACGCTGGAGTTTTGACTGGTCCTTGATCGTCTAAAACAGTCATTTTCCTTGCCCGTTCCATAATTTGAATGAAAACTTGATAGTCTTCTTGAATAGAATTCAATTGTTTTTCTGTCACTGATAGTTTCTTTTCTAAGTCACTAACATGATTTCGTAATTCTTGATTCTCTTTTTCTAACTTTTCGACAGTTACTCTTGATTGATTGGAAGATTGGTTTTCTTTCTTGACTTGCTTTAGATAACCTATCACCGTATCCATCGTTAATTTAACAGATTCACTTGGTTGATCTTTTGTCAGTTCTTCGTTTGTTTGGTTTACTGTGTGTTCTAGCTGGCTAACCGAACGTTTTTGTGATTGGACAGCAACAGCGACGGCACGCTTTTTCTCTTTTCGTTGTCTTTTTGCGAGATCAATAGCATGGTCATATTTGTTTCTAACTTCTGCGTTCCATCTAAATCCACATGCTGCAGAAGTACGATTTAAATGATCACCGACTTCTTCAAATGCATTTAGTTGGGTACTTCCTTCACGGATATGACGTAATACTGTTTCTGCTAATAGTAAATCATCTTCATGAGACCATGCGTCTTGTCTAACTTTAACCATTATATTTTCAGCTCCTTTTACTTCGGCAACTAATTTATTTATTGCACATTATTATGTGCTAACTAGTTTGACCGTTTACAAAAGGAAATATACCTATCTCACTTGCTATTATTTTTATCTGCTTGAATTCGCTCATATACTTGTTTCATAGCTTGTTCAAATTTACCAGTATTTTTAGGCTTATAATATTCTTTTTTTCGTAATGTTTCAGGTAAATATTCTTGATTTACCCAAGCATTTGGGTAATTGTGTGGATATTTGTAATCAATTCCTCTTCCAATGCTTTTAGCACCACTATAACTTGCGTCTTTTAGGTGACTTGGAATATCACCACTTTTTCCACCTCTGATATCTGCTAATGCTGCATCTAGTCCAGTGTACGCTGTATTCGATTTAGGCGATAAGCAAAGTTCTACAATTACAACTGCTAATGGTATACGAGCTTCAGGAAGGCCTAATCTTTCTGCAGCTTGCACAGCAGCTAAGGCTCTTGGTCCAGCCTGTGGGTTTGCAACACCAATATCTTCGTAGGCACAGACGATCATTCGTCTTGCTATACTATCTAAATCCCCAGCTTCAATTAATCTACCTAAATAGTGTAAAGCTGCGTTTACGTCACTACCACGAATAGACTTTTGAAAGGCGGAAAGAACATCATAATGTGCATCGCCGTCCTTGTCATGTGAGAAACTTTTCTTTTGCATACATTCCTCGGCTACTTCTAGAGTAATATAGACATTGCCTTCATCATTTTTTGGTGTCGAAAAGACGGCTAGTTCAAGCCCGTTCAAGGCAGACCGTAAATCACCATTTGCAGCATGTGCGAAATGTTCTAAAGCGTCATCTGTAATATCAACCCGATAATCACCTAAACCATTTTCTTCATCCTGTATAGCGCGTTTAATCGCTACTTTTATATCCTCTGGAGTTAACCCATACAATTCAAATAAATGACATCTACTTCGAATAGCGGGATTAATAGAATGATAAGGGTTACTTGTTGTGCAACCGATCAAGGTAATTAAATCACTTTCCAAATATGGTAGAAGAAAGTCTTGTTTAGCTTTATCTAATCGATGAACCTCGTCAAGAACTAGTACTACTTGTCCGGTCATTTTTGCCTCTTCTACTACAATTTCCATATCCTTCTTTTTATCTACTACAGCATTTAACATTTTGACAGGAATTCCTAAACTTTTCCCCAGTGCAACCGCCATGGAGGTTTTTCCTGTTCCAGGTGGCCCAAAAAGAATCATGGATGCAAGGCGATTCGCTTGAATCATTCGGTTTAATATTTTGCCTTCTCCAACAATGTGTGTTTGTCCAATAACTTCACGAATGTGTGTAGGTCGCATGCGATATGCTAATGGTTTTTGTTTCATTATAATCGTCCCTTTATATAAAAATCATTTTAACTGCAAGTGAATTGCAACATGTGTTCAATGCAACATGTGTATCATTCATGCTATAATATCATGTGTCAACAATGAAATCTTGTAATACGATGAAATTGAAATAATTTTAATTGCTTTTCATAAAGGTAGTACAATATTGATAGAGGTGTAAAGAATGAAGATTTCTACAAAAGGACGTTACGGTCTTACCATTATGATTGAACTTGCCAAACACTTTGGAAAAGGACCTGTTTCCCTTAAATCAATTGCACGTGAAAAAGACTTATCCGAACATTATTTAGAACAATTAGCATCGCCTTTACGAAATGCAGGGTTAGTAAAAAGTGTTCGTGGTGCATATGGCGGGTATATGCTTGCAAAGGAGCCGAAAGAAATAACAGCAGGAGATATTATCCGCGTGTTAGAAGGACCAATAACACCTGTAGAGGGAATTGAAGACGAAGAAGCGGCTAAGCAAGCTTTATGGTTACGTATTCGTGATGCAGTGAGGGAAGTTTTAGATACAACCAGTCTAGAAAATTTGGTTGAATATGAAAACGACCAGTACCAAGATTCGTATATGTTTTATATTTAGTAAGTCAAGAGGAAGGAAATGTTTACAATGAAACACATTTATTTGGATCATGCTGCTACTACACCAATGGCCATTCAGGTAATAGAAGCTATGATGCCAATTTATTCGGAGGTATTTGGAAACCCATCAAGTGTCCATTCATTTGGTAGAAAAGCAAGACAACAGCTAGATCAAGCTCGAGCTGTTTTTGCTGAAAGCATAAACGCTGATGAAAAAGAAATTGTAATTACAAGTGGTGGCACAGAAGCGGATAATTTAGCGTTAATTGGAACCGCAATAGCTAACAAAGATAAGGGAAACCATATTATTACAACTGTTCAAGAACATCATGCTGTTCTACATGCAGCTCACCATTTAGAAAAAATTGGTTTTGATGTTACGTATCTACCAATATATAATAATGGAAAAATCGCTTTAGAAGATTTAAAAAATGCCCTGACTGAACAAACAACGGTTGTATCAATTATGTCTGTAAACAACGAAACCGGTATTATTCAACCAATTCAATTGATTGGTGAAATGATAAAAGACCACCAGGCTTATTTCCATACGGATGCTGTACAAGCATACAGTCAATTGGAAATCGATGTGAAAAAAGATTATATAGATTTACTTACGGTAAGTTCACACAAGATTAATGGGCCAAAAGGTATTGGTTTTTTATATGTTCATAAAGATGTTAAGCTTTCTACATTGCAATTTGGCGGTGAACAAGAACGAAAAAGACGACCTGGAACAGAAAACGTAGTTAGTGTAGTTGGTTTCAAACACGCCGTGAAATTAATGATGGAGCAGAAAGATGAACAAATTAAAAAATATAAAAGTTACAAACGATTGTTTATCGAAACATTAGAACAAGCAGGGATTGAATATGAAATAAATGGTGATTCAACCGATACTATTCCGTCAATTGTTAATATAAGTTTTTCTGGAACAAACGTTGAAGCATTACTCACAAACTTTGACTTAGCTGGTATCGCAGCCTCAAGTGGGAGTGCGTGTACTGCAGGATCTGTGGAGCCCTCTCACGTGTTACAGGAAATGTACGGATCTGAAAATGATCGAACAACCAATTCAATCAGATTTAGCTTTGGATTACACAATTCTAAAGAAGACATTAAGGAAGCAGCAACGCGAATTGCTTCTATTGTAAAACGATTAACATCGTTATAATAGGTGGTGAAATATAGTGAAAGAGAATAAAGATATTCGAGTAGTTGTAGGAATGAGCGGTGGTGTTGATTCTTCTGTCGCAGCACTATTATTAAAAGAACAAGGGTATGATGTCGTAGGAATCTTTATGAAAAACTGGGATGATACTGATGAAAATGGCTTTTGTACGGCCACCGAAGATTTTGACGATGTAGTACGGGTTTGTAACCAAATTGGCATACCTTATTATGCAGTGAACTTTGAAAAACAGTACTGGGATAAAGTTTTTACCTACTTCCTAGATGAATACAAAGCTGGCAGAACACCAAACCCTGACGTAATGTGTAATAAAGAAATTAAATTTAAGGCTTTCCTTGACCATGCTATCTCGCTTGGGGCGGACTACTTGGCAACAGGACATTATGCTCAAGTGAGACATGAGAACGGTGAGTATGAAATGCTACGTGGGGTTGATGACAATAAGGACCAGACGTATTTCTTAAATCAACTTACACAAGATGTGCTAGAAAAGGTTATGTTCCCACTAGGTCATCTGCCGAAAAAAGAAGTAAGAAAAATAGCAGCTGAACATGGCCTTGCTACTGCAACCAAAAAAGATAGCACGGGCATTTGTTTTATCGGAGAACGTAATTTCAAAGAATTTTTAAGTGAGTATTTACCAGCACAACCTGGGGAAATGAAAACATTGCTAAATGAAGTGAAGGGTACTCACGAAGGATTAATGTATTATACTATCGGACAACGTCAAGGATTAGGTATAGGCGGTTCAGGCGACGCATGGTTCGTTGTAGGTAAAAACTTAAAAGAAAATGTCTTATATGTAGAACAAGGATCGACAAATGATTATTTATACTCAGATAGTTTAATCGCAACAGATTTGAACTGGATAACAACGAAGAATTTTGGAGAATCATTCGAATGTACGGCAAAGTTCCGCTATCGTCAAAAAGATAGTAAGGTTACGGTTACGATGCTTGATGATGGTAAGGTGCATGTTCAATTTCATGATAGACAGCGTTCCATTACCCCAGGACAAGCAGTTGTATTTTATGACGAAGAGAAATGCCTTGGCGGCGGAACGATTGACGAAGTATTGAAAAATGATGAAAGAATTAGTTATGTTGGATGACAAGTAAAAAGGATCCCTATAAGGATCCTTTTTACTACACGTACAAAGAAATGGAGGTGCTTGCATGAATAAAATGCAACAGGCAATACAATTTATGCAGGAACAAAAGTTTGAGGAATCAGCAAAACTGTTTAATGAGATTATTGAAGAGAATCCAAATGATCCAATTGCATATATAAACTTTGGTAACTTGTTGGTTCACCTTCATGAATTAGCTAAGGCCCAGCGTTTTTTTGAAAAAGCAATTGAGCTTGATGAACATGCTGCAACAGCTTATTATGGGCTAGGTAATGTCTTTCTAGAGGAATCGGTATATGGGAAAGCGCAGGAAAGTTATCAGAAGGCGATTGAACTTGGGCTCGAAGAAGCAGATGTTTATTATATGCTCGGAATGACGCTACAAAGTCAAGAGAAATGGAAACTTTCTATTCCATATTTATTGCGTGCAACAGAATTAAACCCAGATGATGATGAAATTTCTTTTCAGTATGCATTAACACTCGCTCAAAGTGACCATATAGATGATGCTAAACCGGTTTTTGAAAAAGTGTTGAAATTAAATGAAAAGCATAGTGATGCCCACTATAATTTGGGAGTAATTTCCTTATATCACGATGATACAAAAAATGCTTTAGAGCATTTTGAATCAGCTTTATCAATCCAGCCAGATCACATGCTAGCAGCTAATGGTAAGGAAAAAACAAAACAGATTATTGAACAAAAAGAAGAATAGATTGTGAGGATATCTTCATGATGAATATGGAGCAATCGAATAGGGAAAATTTTATAAAAGGAGAGCTACTGTATACGATTTTTCATAATGCTACAGAGCATTTTTCGATTGCCAAGATTAAAATTCTTGATACAAATGAAGAACTTAAAGAAAAGGAAATAGTCGTAAAAGGTTATTTTTCTAATCTTCAAGAAGGAAAGGACTATATCTTTTACGGACAGACCGAACGGCATAATAAATTCGGATTGCAATATCAGGTTAATGCTTATGAATCGGATATTCCGGAATCAACAGATGGATTGATAGCTTATTTATCTAGTGATTTATTTTTTGGTATTGGTAAGAAAACAGCTAGCAATATTATCAAGCACCTTGGCGAAAATGCTATTTCGAAAATTTTAAAAGACCCTGCAATTTTAAAGGGTGTCCCGGGCTTGAAGGCAGATAAAGCTGACCAATTGGTAAAGACCTTACAAGAAAATGAAGGATTTGAGCATGTAGTAGTCAATCTATCTAAGTATGGAATTGGACTAAAACTTGCACAGAAAATCTATAAAGCATACAAGGATGAATCCTTGGACGTTCTACAAAGAGATCCATATCAATATGTTTTTGATGTAGAAGGTTTTGGATTCCAAAAAGCCGATGAAATTGCACAGCTAAATGGCCTTTCCTTAACACACCCAAACCGAATTGGAGCAGGGTGTATCTTTGTCATGCAAAAAAGTGTACAGGATGGCCATGTATATTTACCTGTTGATGAATGTATTGTACACGTAATCAAACTTCTTGGAAACGAGTTAAAAAGCGAAGTCGTAAAAGAACGATTAGATTCATTAAATACCGATAAAAGCTTAATTATCCAAGAAGGTCTTGTTTATTTACCGTCGTTATACTATGCAGAAGACGGGTTTGCTGCACACGTTAAACGGTTAATAACGAAACCAACTGAGCAAGAGATTCCTTTAGCTGAACTAATGAAGATTATTGGTGATATTGAAGAAGCAGAAACGTTAAGCTATGGGAAAGAGCAATTTCATGCAATCAATCAAGCACTACATTCTAAGGTTATGATCGTCACAGGTGGGCCAGGCACTGGAAAAACAACCGT
Organism: Virgibacillus sp. GM2-2; assembly: GCF_055329585.1. Classification (NCBI taxonomy): domain Bacteria; kingdom Bacillati; phylum Bacillota; class Bacilli; order Caryophanales; family Bacillaceae; genus Virgibacillus; species Virgibacillus sp. GM2-2. The sequence continues at coordinate 103,266 of NZ_JBUZWC010000002.1, forward strand.
GATCAAAGGAATTGTTGATGCTTATGCTGCAATTCATGAAGTTTCAACTGATCCAAAAAACTACGAAAATAGTACAGAGTATCCCTTTGTATTAACTGCCCCTACTGGGAGAGCTGCAAAACGATTAAATGAATCAACGGGGCTTCCTGCAGTTACCATTCATCGCCTTTTAGGTTGGGATGGTAATAATGGTTTTAGTAAAGATCAAAATGAACCGTTAGCTGGGAAATTTTTAATTGTCGATGAATTTTCAATGGTCGATATCTGGTTGGCCAATAGTTTATTTAAAGCCATTCCTGATGACATGCAAGTATTGTTAGTTGGAGATGAAGATCAATTACCTTCCGTTGGACCAGGACAGGTGCTAACCGATTTACTAGCAAGTGAGACAATTTCATTGGTACGTTTAAATGAAGTGTACAGGCAAAAAGAAGGATCGAAAATAATTCAGCTTGCTCACACGATTAAAAATAATGCATGTACAAAAGAAGAATTAAGAAACGATAAAGATTTCAGCTTTATATCTTGTAACGAATTCCAAATGATTGATGTCATTACAAAAGTTTTTTTACATGCAAAGGAAAAAGGAATTGATTTAAAGGATATACAGGTACTAGCTCCAATGTACAGATCACAAGCTGGCATCACAATTATTAACCAAACGTTGCAATCGATTGTTAATCCTAAGAAGAAAACAAGACGAGAAGTAACCGTATACGATACAATTTTTCGGGTTGGAGATAAAGTGCTTCAATTAGTAAATCAGCCAGAAGATGGCATTTCAAATGGGGATATAGGGGAAATTGTTGCGATTTTCTTTGAAGATGAAAATACGGAAAACGTTGAACAAATTGTGGTATCCTTCGAAGGAAAAGAGATTGTATACGAACGAAAAGATTATTCCAACATCATGCACGCCTATTGTATCTCCATTCATAAATCACAGGGCAGTGAGTTTCCGATTGTATTATTGCCGATTGTATCTACCTATCATCGCATGTTACGAAAAAATTTATTATATACGGCAATCACGCGGAGTAAGCAGTCATTAATTATTTGCGGGGAATTACATGCATTTTTGCAAGGTGTAACTACGTTTGATACAAATAAACGTTATACATCTCTTATTACTCAGCTTCATGAACGATTACCTACTGTTAAAAAAGTGGATACTGGGGAAATTGGTGAGGATGAAATTTCTCCTTACGACTTTATGTAGACAATGTATAAAATGGATTTTTCTGGGTTAACCTAACGAAATAACTATTTCTTTTAAAAGGAGTAATAAGTTCGTATGGAATGCCCAAATTGTAAGCGTAAGGACTTAGGAAAAATAGGAGCTATGCAATATTATTGCTGGAATTGCTTTATTGAACTAGCAGTAGAAAACGACGAACTCGTCATCAATCAAATTGAAGCAGATGGATCGTTAAGTTCATTGAATGATTTGTTTACGGACGAGGAAAGAAAAATACAAGGCTGACGCAGTGGCTATTATTGAAAGGACAATATGAACTGAAGGAGCGTCAGTTATGCTTAAAGAGAAAAACCCACTACATATTTTGTACTGGCTAGTAATTGGTATTTTAGTATTTTTATTATGCTACTTAATTGTAAAACTGTTCCCTTTTTATGGAACCGTTTTTTCCTTTTTGTGGAGTATTTTCTTTCCGTTTTTTATTTCTATTTTCATAGCCTATTTACTTTTTCCAGTGGTTCAGAAAATCCACTCAATGAATATACCAAAAGGTCTTGCAATATTAATCATTTATTTGGTTTTTATTGGTGGAATCATCGTTACAATTAATCGTGTGTATCCTGTATTTCTTAAGCAATTAGCTGAGTTTAGTGAACAGCTACCTCAATTTATTTCTACCTATCAAGAGTGGATATATCAAATGTACGAATCAACATCATTTCTACCAGAGACAGTACACGATAAAATGGATGATTTGTTTCAGCAAATTGAGAACTCGATGGAGGGTATCGTAGCGGGAGTTCTATCATCACTAACAAAAATAGTAGACATAATTGTTATTCTTACAATTATTCCGGTACTTGTTTTCTATTTTTTAAAGGATACAAAACGAATCAAGTCATGGCTAAAAAGTTGGATTCCTGTAAAATATCATGAACGAGCACATGTCATCCTTCACTCAATCGATAACAGTTTGGGCAATTACATACGTGGGCAGTTAATAGTTAGCTTGTTTGTCAGCATCGCAACCTTTACCTGCTTTTATTTTCTAGACCTTAAATATGCCTTAGTGTTAGCAATTATTATGGGATTTACTAACTTTATCCCTTACTTCGGACCGATAATCGGAGCACTTCCTGCTGTTGCTGTGGCCCTTACTGTATCAACTAAACTAGCCGTTTTTGTTTTAATTACGGTGTTCGCCATTCAATTAATTGAAAGTAATTTACTATCTCCCTATATAGTAGGAAGAAGTATTCACATTCATCCAATAGCGATTATTTTTGCTTTACTAGTTGGAGGAAAGGTTGGTGGAGTAATTGGCCTCCTAGTGGCCGTACCATTACTGACAATCATTAATGGGATTGTTAATCAATTTACCAAAAAAAGCAATATCGATTGACAGATGGACAGCGATTGATTATAATATCGCATAATTAGTATTAAGAAAAAATGTTGAAGGTTCTAAGTACATGAAACTCGATTTATCAGAGAGGGATTTCCAGTTTGGCTGAGAGAAATCCTATTTTACGAGACATGGAAAGCTAAACTGGAGTATGGTTAATACCCATCGGTTTCAAACCGTTATCATGGTTAAGTGGTGAATAAATTGTTTTTTATTCATAATTAGGGTGGTACCGCGATTATATCTCGTCCCTGCAATAATGCAGAGAGGAGATTTTTTTAATTTCATCAATTTTTAGTAGGGTATGCAGTTTTTGATGCAAATCCGTAAAATGTGAAGTAAACCTTTAGATCGTGGGGCCGCTCAGTAGCGGACACAGGAGCCCTTATTTTTACTTTTCGGGCATGTTTTACTGGTTAAGCGGACTCAGGATGCCTTATTTAGGTGAAACAGGTTTAAATCAGGCACTTTTTCCTGAATAAGGTATCCTCTGTCCGCGAACAAGCCCATTCACCCTAATTTTGTGCAAATAAGGTATCTGATGTCCGCGAAATTTAATTTCGCCACTAGTAATCTTTCTCTCATTAATGAGTGAATGCTTTTTCTTAGTATCAGAAAGTGCAAACTAGTGAAAAATCAAGCAACATCGACCGCTACGGAAAATCACTGCGCTTTCCGTGGGTACCTGATGAGCCTCCATGCCGGGGCAAGGAGGCTCACCAGCCGCCCTAAGGTGCGCGACTGTTCGCAGCTGAAATCAACGTTGCACTTAACAAACGGCCAAACGTAACTTTTCACTAGTTCGCAGTTCACATCAATTACGAAGGATTTTAGTAACTAAAAAAAGCTTATCCGAAAAGATATAAATACAAGGAGGATATTACCATGAAACAATTAACATCTGCTGATGTAAGACAAATGTTTATCGACTTTTTTAAAGAAAAAGGGCATCGAGTTGAACCAAGTGCTTCACTTGTGCCAGTTGAAGACCCAACACTATTATGGATTAACAGTGGTGTTGCTACGTTAAAGAAATACTTTGATGGACGTGTAATTCCAGAAAATCCACGAATTGTTAATGCACAAAAAGCAATAAGAACCAATGATATTGAAAATGTCGGTTTTACTGCACGACATCACACATTTTTTGAAATGCTTGGTAATTTTTCTATTGGAGATTATTTCAAAAAAGAAGCAATTGAATGGGCATGGGAATTTTTAACGAGTGATAAGTGGATTGGATTTGATCCTGAACTATTAACTGTTACAGTTCACCCTGAGGATGACGAAGCATACGATATTTGGTTGAACGACATGAAGTTGCCAAAAGAACGAATTATTCGTTTGGAAGAAAACTTTTGGGATATTGGAGAAGGACCTAGTGGACCGAATACGGAAATCTTTTACGATCGTGGTGAAAAATACGGAAACGATCCAAATGATCCAGAATTATATCCAGGTGGAGAAAACGATCGATATCTTGAAATATGGAACTTAGTATTTTCTCAGTTTAACCATAATCCTGATGATAGCTATACACCTCTTCCGAAGAAAAATATTGATACAGGAATGGGACTTGAAAGAATGGTGTGCGTAATTCAAGATGCACCAACGAACTTTGAAACGGATTTATTTATGCCAACTATAAAAAAGGTAGAAGAATATGCGAATGTTTTTTATGGTGAAAATGAGAAAAGTGATACAGCGTTTAAAGTTGTAGCTGATCATATTCGCACTGTTACTTTTGCTATTGGTGATAACGCAATTCCTTCTAATGAAGGGCGTGGATATGTATTACGAAGATTGTTGCGTCGTGCTGTTCGATTTGCAAAACAAATTGGTATAGAGAAGCCTTTCATGTTTCAACTAGTTCCTATAGTTGGGGAGATCATGAAGGACTTTTATCCAGAAGTATTAAATCAACAAAAGCATATAATAAATGTTGTTAAACAAGAAGAAGAACGTTTTCACGAAACATTAAATGATGGGTTAGAAATTCTTTCAACGATTATGAATGAAGAAAAAAGTAAAGGCAGTACCGTTTTTCCTGGCAAGGAAGTATTCAAGTTATACGATACGTATGGTTTTCCAAAGGAATTGACCGAAGAATATGTGGAAGAAGAAGGTTTCACCATTGATGAAGTAGGCTTTGAACAAGAAATGCAGAACCAGCGAGAGAGAGCTCGTAATGCAAGACAAAAAGTTGATTCCATGCATGTACAGGATGAAATTCTTAGTAAGGTTGATCATGCAAGCGAATTTATCGGTTATCAGCAGTTAGAAGTTGAAACCTCTATTACACAAATTGTTAAAGGGAAGGAATTTGCTGATACATTAGTAGAAGGGGATGAAGCATTTGTTTTCTTATCTAAAACCCCGTTTTATGCAGAAAGCGGTGGACAGATTGCAGACAAAGGCTGGATTTATACGGAAACTGGTTCAATGCATGTAGAAGACGTTCAAAAAGCACCAAAGGGACAACATATACATCGTGTGGTTGTAAAAAAAGGACAATTCCAGATAGGGCAGAATGTTCAAGCATCTGTGGAACAGCAATTCCGAAATTCGACTATCAAAAATCATACAGCGACACACCTTTTACATCAAGCGTTAAAGGATGTATTAGGCAATCATGTAAACCAAGCAGGATCACTTGTTACACCAGATCGATTACGGTTTGATTTTTCACATTTTGGCGCGATATCGGAAGAAGAATTGAAAAGTATAGAGTCGATTGTTAACGAAAAAATCTGGCAATCCATTCCCTTGCTAATCGAAAACAAAAATATAAAAGATGCAAAAGAAATGGGGGCGACGGCTCTATTTGGTGAAAAATACGGAGACATTGTGCGTGTTGTTCAAATAAGTGACTATAGTATTGAGTTATGCGGTGGCTGTCACGTAACCAATACTGCAGAAATTGGGTTATTCAAAATAACAACTGAAACTGGAATTGGTGCTGGAACCCGACGAATTGAAGCCGTATCAAGTAAATATGCATACAAGTATGTAAATGAAAAGATGGAAGTTTTGAAAAATGCAAGTCAATTATTAAAAGCAAATCAAGAAAATGTACCTGATAAAATTGAAGGCTTGTTTAAAGATATGAAGGCACTACAAAAAGAAAATGAATCACTGAGTGCTAAACTTTCTAATCTAGAAGCGTCATCTATCCTTGATCAAGTAAATGTTATTAATGATGTACCACTTTTAGCAGAACAAGTGAATGTGAAGGATATGAATCAGCTACGTGGTATGGTAGACGACTTAAAGCAAAAACTAGGCACAGGTATTATCCTATTGGCTACAGAAAACGATGGAAAAGTACAATTAGCTGCAGGTGTATCAAAAGATTTAATAGAAAAAGGACTCCATGCTGGTAACTTAATTAAAGGGGCTGCACAGCTTTGTGGTGGCGGAGGCGGTGGTCGTCCGGATATGGCACAAGCAGGTGGTAAAGATCCTCAAAAAATTAATGAAGCGTTATCCTTTGCCAATTCATATGTAAAAGAAATTGTAAAAAGTTAGTAATATGTATCCTAGCAAGCAAAAAAAGATATAATAATAGGTACAAACATGTTAAGATAGGGAAAGAAGACAAAACTTGGAATGAGGTGTCACTATGAGCTCTATTGATAAGACAATGAAATTTAATTTCTCTGAAGAACCGTTTGATCAGGATATAAAAGAAATACTCTTTACTGTTCATGCAGCACTTAAAGAAAAGGGTTATAATCCGATCAATCAAATCGTGGGTTATTTATTATCTGGTGACCCTGCGTATATCCCAAGATATAATGATGCGCGTAATTTAATTCGTAAGTTGGAACGGGACGAATTAATAGAAGAATTGGTTAAATTTTATCTAGAACATCAAGAGGATTAAATTATGAAAACGATAGGTTTAGATGTAGGGTCTAAAACAATTGGTGTTGCTGTTAGCGATGCTTTGGGTTGGACTGCACAAGGGTTAACTACGATAAAATGGAACGAGAATGATGTATCTTCTGCAGATGATGAACTGAAAAAAATCATTCGTGAACATGAAGTAGAACGAGTTGTGATAGGATTGCCCAAACATATGAACGGGGATATTGGTGAACGTGGAGAAGCAAGTATCGCATATGCTGAACATATAGAAAAAATACACAATATCCCAACAGATCTATGGGACGAAAGATTAACAACTGTAGCTGCTGAGCGAGTACTATTAGAAGCTGACATGAGTAGGAAAAAAAGAAAAAAAGTAATTGATAAGATGGCAGCTGTAATGATTTTACAAGGATTTTTAGATAAAAAATAGGAAGGAGTGTTGAAATGGCACTTGATGAGAAAGAACGAATTATTATTCCTGATGAAAATGGTGAAGAGCATTTGTTTGAAGTGTTATTTACATTTGACGCAGACCAAACGGAACAGTCATATATTGCTGTAGTACCAGTCGAACAAAAAGATGATGAAGAGGTAGAAGTATATGCATTTCGTTATGAAGAAAAAGATTCGGATGACTTATCTCTTTTCCCAATTGAATCAGACGAAGAATGGGAAATGGTTGAAGAAATGTTAAATACGCTTGCGGATGAAGAATTAGATCAGTAATACGATTACAAGTAAATAAAAAAGCTGATGTCAATGTGATTGACATCAGCTTTTTTCAATCCGCATTTTCCGCTATAATCATACTAAATTCTTTATAAATCATGGATATTCTATAAATTTTTTAGTATAATATAGCGGATGAGAGGAGTTAGTTTATGTTCAAGAAGAAAGAACCAGGCAGTTATACGGACAACCTAATAAAGCGTAGTGAGGATGCAAGAACGGTTCGTAAAATTGTTACAATCGTAATTATATCGTTGATATTGATTCTTCTAGTAGGAGGAATTTCAGGATATATGTATGTGAAATCAGCACTTGAGCCTGTTAACCCAGATAGTGAAAAAGAGGTTAAGGTTGAGATTCCTATGGGTTCTTCTACATCTGATATTGCATCAATCCTTGAAGATAAAGGAATTATAAAGGATGCGCGCGTTTTTCGTTTTTACATAAAGTTTCAAAACGAATCGAATTTTCAAGCAGGAAATTATACTTTCTCACCATCTATGACATTAGATGCGATTATTGAATCGTTAAAAAATGGGAAAGTACTGAAGGAACCAATTTATACAATAACAATTCCTGAAGGAAAAACGATTGAACAAATGGCGGCAATATATGGTGAAAAGTTACCATTTAGTAAGAATGACTTTTTAAACAAGGTAAACAATGTAGAATATGTACAATCGTTAATCAACCGTTATCCATCCATTTTGTCGAAAGAAATTTTAAATCCAGATATCCGTACACCGTTAGAAGGTTATTTGTTTGCTGCAACGTATAATTTTTATGAAGAAAAGCCTACTGTGGAAGCTGTCGTTGAAAAAATGATAAGTAAAACGGAATCTGTTGTGACACCATACCTTGACGAAATAGCTGCACAGGATTTTACTGTACATGAAGCATTTACAATGGCATCACTTTTAGAAAATGAAGCAAGAACGGTTGAACAACGTAAAAAAATTGCCGGTGTGTTTTATAATCGATTGGAAGAAGGCATGCCACTACAAACAGACCCAACAGTTCTGTATGCGTTAGGTGGTCATAAAGAGAAAGTTTTATTAGAGGATTTAGAAGTGGAATCTCCTTACAATACGTATCATGTTGATGATTTACCAATTGGACCAATTTCAAATTTCGCTGAGAACTCATTGGTTGCTACATTAAATCCAGAATCATCGGATAACTTATATTTCTTACATGATGGCGAAGGAAATATTTATTATTCGGAAACGTATGACAAACACTTAGAATTAAAAGAAAAATATATTAATTAAGCAGAGAAAATAGGAAGTGTGAATGAAAATTCGCATTTCCCGTTTTTTTGCGCTTTAATTGGAATGGGTCCGAGGTTTTATGGATTAGCAACTAAGCAAAGACCGATTGAATGGTACCACGTATCTTTATTATTAAGGAGGAATTAGCTTGAACAACAAGCAGTTGGATCAGTACCTTAAGGGATCACTACCGCCGGTTAAAAAATGGGTTGAGGAACTAGAGTTATATGCAAAAAACAACCATGTCCCTATTATGGATTCCGTTAGTATGCATTTTTTGCAACAAATCATTCGAATTCAGCAACCAAAAAAAATTTTGGAAATAGGAACCGCAATTGGTTATTCCGCTTTACGAATGCTAGAGGCTTACCCAGAAACATCAATTGTAACCATCGAAAGGGATCCCGAACGTTTTCAATTTGCGTTAGAGGCTATTACTAAACAGGAGAAAAAACAACATATTCAAATTATCCATGGTGATGCTCTTGATGTTGGTGAGAAAGTCTCCGAGAATGCTCCCTTTGACTTCATATTTATAGATGCAGCTAAAGGACAATATAAACGATTTTTTGAATTGTACCAACCATTGCTTCAAAAAGGTGGAATTATCGTATCTGATAATGTATTATTCAAAGGGTATGTTGCTAGTCCTAGTGAGGACAACCCTCGCTTAACTAAGATCGCAAATAAAATAAACACATACAACCAATGGCTAATAAACAATGAAGACTACCATACATCTATTGTCCCTATTGGGGATGGAATAGCTATAAGTATAAAAAAATAAGCTATAAGGAGTGCACTGTAACATGCAAGATAAGCCAGTAGTAATTGGAGTGGCTGGAGGAAGCGGGAGTGGAAAAACTACCGTCACACGTTCCATATGCAATCGATTCTCCGATAAGACAATTCTTGTAATTGAACAAGATTACTATTATAAAGACCAAAGTCATTTACCTTTCGAAGAACGTCTAAATACAAATTACGATCATCCATTGGCTTTTGACAACGATTTATTGATTGACCATATTTCAGATTTGATGAACAAAAAATCGATTGAAAAACCAGTCTATGATTATAAAATGCATACGCGTTCAAAGCAATCGATTGAAGTGGAACCTAAAGAAGTCATTATTTTAGAAGGTATACTAATATTAGAAGACCCTAGATTGGTTGATCTAATGGATATAAAGGTATATGTTGATACAGATGCTGACATTCGAATTATAAGAAGGTTAATGCGAGATATTAAAGAACGTGGTAGATCACTTGATTCTGTCATTGATCAATACGTTAACAATGTTAGACCGATGCACCTACAATTTGTAGAACCAACAAAGCGATATGCGGATATCATTATTCCAGAAGGTGGACAAAACCATGTCGCAATTGATATAATGGCTACTAAAATTGAAAACATTTTGGCAAAAAATCAGGCAAAACAATAATGGAAAGTATTGAAAATTTAAATAAAATCTGCCATAGTTAGGATTAGAACATATTTAGTTTACCGAGCGCACAGCATTGTGCTGCTCATTTTTATATGTTATTTCTTATTGTAGATAAAAAAAGGAGTGTTTGTTAATGGCTGTAGAGAAAAGCTATTATATGACAGAAGAGGGAAAATCAAAATTAGAGAAAGAATTACATTACCTAAAAACAGAGCGTAGACAAGAAGTAGTTGAACGCATTAAAGTAGCACGTGACTTTGGAGATCTTTCCGAGAACTCCGAATATGATGCAGCAAAAGATGATCAAGCATTCGTTGAATCGCGTATTTCCCAAGTTGAGAAAATGATTCGTAATGCAGTAATTATTGAAAATGATAATGATAATCCAGATATTGTATCACTTGGTAAGTCTGTTACATTTCAAGAACTGCCAAGTGGTGAAGAAGAAACTTATACAATTGTGGGAAGTGCTGAGGCTGATCCGTTTGAAGGCAAAATTTCCAATGATTCCCCGATGGCAAAAAGCCTACTTGGTCACCAAAAAGGTACAGAAGTTACAGTTGCAACCCCTGGTGGAGATATACAGGTAAAAATCGTAAATGTACAATAATAAATAACGTAAAATTATAAAAGGGCGGGATTTTTAATCTCGCTTTTTTTTAGTTCTTTCCTCGCATATAACGGAAATTAGAAAATATGATATTATATTAGCATGGGTGAAGGAGGGCTAGACTATGAGTGATTTTGATAAACATTCACGAGTTAATAAATTTGAAAAAAGACGAAAAAATACCAAATCAATTTCTTTTTTATTAATTTTAGGTGGTATCTTGATTATTGTTCTGTTGGGGATGTTTCTATTTGGTAGCAATGATGAAGAGGCTGAAAATGGACAAGCCCCACAAACAGCTAGTGAAAATAGCCAATCAGACGATAAAGTGAACGATAGTGAAGAAAACAGTGATTCAACTGAAGAGTCCAATTCGGATGAAAATCAATCCACAACTGATGAAAATGCAACTGACGAATCGACTAACGGTGAATCAAGTGATCCAAATGCAGAAGATGAACAAAATACTTCTGATGAAAATGCAAATAATGCTGATTTAGAAAAAGAACCTGTTGAGGTAACTGATAATCCAAATGTGAAGGAAGCGTATACAGCTGATTGGGAACCAATTGGTACTGAACAGGAAGGCCCGCATACGAAAAAATTTGAAGAAGGAACCCAAGACCGCATTGAAATGGAAGAGGCAATTCGAGTCGCAACTGGATTAGAGCAAGGTAACATGATCACGTGGTGGCTTGAAAACGGCGGTGGCCAAGAAGTAATTGGGACAGTTTCAAACAAAGCACAAGATCAAACATATCGTGTTTATTTAACTTGGGTAGATAATGAAGGCTGGAAACCAACGAAAGTTGAAGTTTTAAAAGAAAACCCTAGAGATTAACAACAATGATTGAAAGAGGTTAGGTTATGACAATTGGAATAATTGGAGCAATGGATGAGGAAGTTGCTCTATTACTAGAAAACATGTCAGATAAGCAAGAATTAACTGTAGCAAATTCATTATTTGTAACAGGAAAAATGGAAAACAAAGATATAGTATTATTAAAGTCTGGTATCGGTAAAGTAAATGCAGCAATGGCAACTACAATATTACATGAACGATTCATGCCAGATTATGTAATTAATACTGGTTCAGCAGGTGGATTTGCTGAGGAGCTTGAAATTGGAGATATTGTTGTATCATCTCAGGTGGTTCACCATGATGTAGATGTTACAGCCTTTGATTATGCATATGGACAAGTTCCGGGGATGCCAGCTATGTTTGCGGCTGATTCCAAGCTAATTGCACTTGCAACTAGTGTTGTAAAAGAATTAGATGTTACATCAAAAGAAGGCATCATTGCAACTGCTGATACATTTATGGCTGACCCAGAGCATGTAAATAGAATTAAAAATAAATTTCCGACGATGATTGCAGCCGAAATGGAAGCTGCTGCAGTAGCACAGGTTTGTTTCCAATATCAAAAACCATTTGTCATCATTCGGGCTCTTTCTGATATCGCCGGTAAAGAATCATCTATATCATTTGATACATTCATTGATCAAGCGGCTAAAAATGCTGCTACTTTAATCATGAAAATGGTTAAAGAATTATCATAACTATAAAACCCCCTCCAAAAGAGGGGGTTTTATCCATATTAGCTACGTTTTCTATTTGGGCGTTCTTGCTTATAGTACTCATGGAATACCTTCATTAGAGCACGCTTTTCGATACGTGAAACATAGCTCCTTGATATATTTAATTTTTTTGCAATTTCGCGTTGTGTCATTTCTTGACTATTATTGAGACCATATCGAAGAATAATTACTTCTCTTTCCCTTTCATCTAAAATAGTGAAGTATTTCTTCATTTTACTTAGTTCCATATGTAATTGAATGTACTCAATTACATCCTCTGATTCTGCTTCTAGAATGTCAATTAAGCTAATCTCATTGCCTTCTTTATCTTGGCCGATCGGATCATGTAACGAAACATCCTTTTTAACTTTTTTTAATGCACGTAAATGCATTAATATTTCGTTTTCGATACAACGAGCAGCATACGTTGCTAGTTTTGTACCCTTATCTGGTGAAAAACTTTCAATTCCTTTTATCAAACCAATCGTACCAATGGAAATTAGGTCTTCCATGTCTTCCCCGGTATTTTCGAATTTTTTTACGATATGAGCAACCAGTCTTAAATTATGCTCAATTAACTTATTCCTAGCATGTTCGTCACCATCTTGCATTTGCTTGATAAATTTCGCTTCGTCTTCTGGGGGGAGAGGTTGAGGAAATGCGTGATTTTTTACATAGGACACAAAGAAAAGCGTTTCTTTAATCAGTAAAGCAAGAACGCTTAAGATACTTGACAAATTATACACCTCCTGACGTTTCCGCTAGGCATCGGCCCATAATTCATCTATATGACAGAAGAGGTGCTTTTGTGTATGTCCTACCTAACTTGGATAAAATAAATAGCCTCTTTACTTATTTTTGTTTATTCCGTAGCATCGAATATGAAGTGAATTGCGAACTAGTGAAAATTTGTAACAACAATGTTGATTTCCGCTACGGACAAGTCTAGTGAAGTAACAGTTTGGAGGGTACTGGAAAGATTGCATGGAGGATGTTAGCTTGCGGACACACGATCCCTTATTTGGGTAAAATAAGGGTAAATGCGGTTGTTATCGGACTCAGGATTCCTTATTTGGGTAAAAACAGTTGAAAATCATGTTAGCTGAATAAGGCATCGTGTGTCCGTTAACCCTCAAAATAAGGGTAAAAAAGGTAAATAGGGCATCCTCAGTCCGATACCAGGCAGTGTCCTTGGCGTACTATTCATTCAGAATGTTTAGTTTACAGTTGAAGTAAACTGTAAACTAGTGAAAATTCATAATTATGGTATCAGCAACGTTTATTTCCGCTACGGACAGTCGCGCACCTTAGGGCAACGCTTCAGCCTCCTCGGAAGAAAACCACTTCCTTGAAAAAGAAGAACACTTTTTTGCGTGCAATGTTTCTCAAGGGAGCATTCCTTGTCCTGCGGGAAAGCGAAGTGGTGTTGCCCACAGGATGTGGGTAGTTCGACGTTGCCACAGGACGTGGCGATCTTAGTCGAACTTCCTCTATGTCTCTTGCGTTAGATGATGATGGCCGACTAAAACCGTCCTATGCGGACAACGTCGGCATACACCTTGCCGGGGCAAGGAGGCTCAGCGCAAGCCCGCGGAAAGCGTAGTGTATTTCTGGAGTGATTATTATGCACCAAAATGAAATTAGTTCACAGCTTACCTAAAATGTGGCAAAAAACTTTAAAAAACAGTTAAAATAAAAAAGCGACTTTTAGTAAAGTCACTTTTCTTCAGCATTTCTTTCTTTATACTTTTTAATCGCTTTTTCGTAGTCGTCATCTTTGTTAAACATTACTGGTTTAACACCATTACGATGGGCGGCTCTAGATATCATGTGCCCAGAAACAGGGGCGGTTAGTAAAGTGAACAAGATGGCCAATAACAGTTTTCCACTTAATATAGAATGATCAGCATATAAATAGATAAATCCACCAATTAAAATTCCAGCTATTCCAAGAGTGGAAGCCTTTGTTGCTGCATGTAATCTTGTGTAGATGTCCGGAAAACGCACAACACCAATTGCACTAGAAAGGAGAAAAAATGCCCCCGCTAAGATAAAAAAGCTTATTGCGATGTTTGGAATAAATTCAGTCCAAATTTCGATCAATGATAACACCCTTTTCTAAGAATTTGGCAATTGCTAGCGTTCCTAAAAATAATAAAATTCCGATCAACAGTATTACATCATTAAAATAGATAGAATTTAATTTAATAGCAAGCAGAGCGGCTAGACCCATGATGCACATACCAATTGCGTCAAGCGCAACAGCACGATCTGCATTAGAGGGACCAACTACCGTTCGATATAAAAGCAATACTAGGGCAATGGAAATACCAATGATCGAAATAACAATTGAAATCTCCAATATACTTTTTGAAAGAACTATAAGATCATTCATCTTGTAACCTCCATTATTGCCTTTTCAAATGAATTTTTGATTTCTGCTATTGATTCTTCGATATCATCCACATCCATTGCATGAATGTAAAGAAGTGTATTATCCTCAGAAACTGCAACAGTAAGTGTTCCAGGAGTTAATGTAATAAGGTTAGCAAGCATGGTAAGTTCCCAATTACTTTTTAACTGTGTCGGCATTGCAAAAATAGCTGGTTCAAACTCCAATTTTGGCTTGTAAACTAGTTTAACAATATCCAAATTTGCAGTAATTAATTCTTTGATAAACAACAATATAAGCTTTACTGCTTTAAACACACGATTTAAATAAAAAGAATCGGGTATGAATCGGTTTAACAATAATAGCAGCAGTATTCCAATAATATATCCGCCAAAAAAGCTTGCGAACGTATAGGACTCCTGCAAAAACATCCACATTATAGCGATGATTAAATTAATTACAATTTGAAATGTCATTCGTTCATTACTCCTTTAAAACCGAATCGATATATAATTCTGGGTTTAATAAATAGGACGAAATACTTTCTATAGTAGGATAAATAAATTCTGCTCCTACACCTAGAATAACAGAAAAGGCTAATAAAAAGACAATTGGACCAATTCTTCCTTTGATTGATTTTCGCTCCACTTCAAATGCAGGATTTTTTTCTCCCCAGAAACCTTTAATAAATATTTTCATAACTGAGTAAAGAATTAATAGACTAGATGCCAGTGCGATAATGACAATTGCAATTTCATCATCTGCTAATGCACCTTTCAATAACAAGAGTTTACCAATAAATCCACTAAATGGAGGGATACCGGCCAAAATAAACGCTGAAACAAATAATAGCCATCCTAAGATAGGGTAATAGTGAATCAGCCCTCCCATTTTCCGTAAGTCAGATGTACCAGCAACATACACAATTGCCCCAACAATTAAAAATAAAGCACATTTAATGAGCATGTCATGGATTAAATAATAGACAGAACCACTCATTGCATCTTGATTAAAAACGCCAATGCCCATAATGATAAACCCAATTGCAGGAATAATATTGTACGCGATAATTAATTTTACATTATTTGTCGAGAGAGCGCCTATAACACCAAATATCATGGATATACCTGCTACCCAGATAAACATTTGATGCGTCAAGTCTAGCTTGTAAATAAAGATAAGCGAAAAGACGCGTAGGATCGAATAAATACCTACTTTTGTAAGTAATGCACCAAACAATGCTGATATTACAGGATTTGGTACTATATATGACTTTGGCATCCAGTAATACAGTGGAAATAAAGCTGCTTTTGTAGCAAAAACGAAAAAGAACAATATTCCAATAGCAGTCAGAATACCTTTTTGATCAACCTCTTGGACACGTTCTGCAATATGTGCCATGTTTACCGTTCCCACTACAGCATATAAAAAGGAAACGGTCGTAACAAAAAGAATGGATGAAAAGAGATTTATTAAAACATATTTAATCGATTCTCGCAGTTGAACCTTTCCACCCCCTAAAACAATTAGTGCATAGGAGGCCATTAAAAATACTTCAAAGAAAACGAATAAGTTGAAAATATCTCCAGTCAAAAAGGCACCAGATATACCCGTTACCATCAAGAACATAAACGTGTAAAAATAGTGTTGTTCTTGTTTTAACGACATAGAATGTGCAGCGTAAAAAGCACATGCAGTCGTAATAATATTCGTTGTTAATACAAGAATAATCGCTAACGGGTCTGCAACAAGAATAATGCCGTATGGTGCCGGCCAATTACCTGTTTCAAGTATAATTGTTCCATTAGTAATTACTTGCCATGCAATGTAAGTCACTACTAGAAGATTAGTAACAGCAAATAATTTTGTCAGTGTGCGGGTTAACTTTACCTTCTTAGGAAAGAAGGCAAGGATAATCCCCGCAAGTAGTGGCATGATTATAGGCAGTACTGCTAAATTACTCATTTTCGTTACCCCTTAATTGTTCCATGTTATCTGTTTTGTTTTCATTTGCTGTCCGATAAGCCAAAGCTAGTAATAGACTTGTAACTCCAAAACTTATAACAATCGAAGTTAGTATTAACGCTTGTGGCAACGGATCAGTGTAATCGCTAACTCCTTCTGATAGGATAGGAGGTTTTCCGGTCTTTAACTTACCCATTGTTAAAATAAATAGATGCGCACCATGCGATAAAAGTGCAGTCCCAATAATGATTCGTAATAATTGTTTTTGAAGGAGGTTGTAAATGCCGGTTGCAAATAATAATCCTGCTAAAATACAAATAATAATCTCCATTTATTCTGCCTCCTTTTTCACCTTGATTTTAATAAGGCTGAAAATGGCAAGAGCTGCTATCCCAAGTACTGTAATTTCAAATAATGTATCAAGTCCACGCATATCAACCAAGATTACGTTAACGACATTATGTCCGCCACCTAAAGAGTAAGATGTTTTTAGGAAGTAATCAGCTATTGTATCAAACCAATGGCTACTGTGAGCTGAAATTCCAATAAGCGTCATCATTGCGCCAAATCCCACCGATATTACGATATTAACAAACTTGGTCGAAACTGGTTCCTTCCTTGTTTCTAACTTTGGTAGATGGTAGAAGCAGAGTAAGAATAATGCTACTGTTACAGTTTCAATAACAAGTTGAGTTAATGCTAAGTCAGGTGCACGATAAATAACAAATAGTAACGATACACCATATCCAACTACACCAAGAATAAGAATTGCGGCAACATTGTGTTTGGCAAAAATAGTTCCAAATGCGGCAAGAACCATTACCACAACAACAGAAACTTCAATGATCGTAATATCTGCTGAATTGTCTGGTTGGATTGTAAGACCATCAGTTATACCCATGAAAATAAAGGTAACAACGAAAGTAGTCCCCAAAATAATGGCTACATATAGTCTTAATGATCCAGTCATATAAAAATTTGTAACATAATGTGAGTAGTTATCAATACGTTCAACAAGCCCGTCATAAGCTTTGTTTAAGCTTAATTTTCCAGGAATAGCGCGATACACATTGTCCCATTTTTTACGAGTAAGGAATAGGATTGTTCCAACAACAATAACTATTATAGACATAATTAGTGGAGTCTGAATTTCACCATGCCAAAAGGCAACATGATAATGTATTGCTTCACCACTAATCGCCTCCGCAGCATGAGCCAAAAACGTACCATTGAATAGGTTAGGAAATAGTCCAATGATAATGACTAATCCAACCAATACGATTGGTGAAAGTAACATTCCAATTGGTGCTTCATGTGGTTTCTTAGGCAATTGCTTTTCTTTTTTCTGTCCTGAAAATACCCCAAAAAAGAAGTACATGGAATAGACAAATGTAAAAATGCTACCTAAAACAGCTAATACTGGTACGATGTCAATTAAAAAGCTAGCAATTGCACCGACATCATCATTTAAATGTAAACTAGCATCAAAGAATAATTCTTTACTATAGAATCCATTTAAAAATGGCAATGGAACTCCCGCCATCGAAAATGTGCCAAATAAAGCAAGCGTAGCTGTGATCGGCATAAATGTAAGCAGACCACCTAATTTCCGAATATCTCGTGTGCCTGTTTCATGGTCGACAATGCCTGCCACCATAAAAAGGCTACCCTTAAATGTTGCATGATTTAAAATATGAAATACTGCTGCAAAAACAGCTATCTTAGTGCCGAAACCAAGCATAGCCATAATCATACCTAACTGGCTAATAGTTGAAAAAGCTAGTATTGCTTTTAAATCTGTTTGTCTAACCGCCATGTAAGATCCCCAACAAAGCGTTGCAATCCCGACCAATGTAACGATTATAAAGAACCATTCATAGCTAGATACGATTGGTGAAAATCTCGCTACTAGATAGAGGCCTGCTTTAACCATTGTTGCCGAATGAAGATAAGCACTCACAGGTGTAGGTGCTTCCATTGCATCTGGTAACCATATGTGGAAAGGGAACTGTGCAGATTTAGTAAATGCTCCAAGTAACAGAAACCCTAGAATTAAAGGTAGATACGGACTGTTTAAAATAATTTCCTTCTGGTCGATCATTGCTTGAATACTAGTAGTGTCTGTAATAACCGAGAGTAGAATAAATCCACCAAACATACTTAATCCGCCAAAAATGGTGATTAGCATTGATTTTAATGCACCATATCTAGAACGTTCATTAAAGTGCCAGTAACCAATTAAAAGAAATGATGAGATAGAAGTTAACTCCCAGAATGTATACAAAACAAAAACATTATCTGATAAGACAACGCCAAGCATTCCAGCCATGAATAGGATTAAATAGACATAAAAATGCCCCAGTCGTTCCGTTTTATCTAAATAGTAAATAGAATACAAAACAACTAGTGCTCCAATTCCACTTATCAGTAGAACGAATAAAAGACTTAAGCCATCAAGGTAAAAGTCAAAATTGATTGATAAGGAAGGTATCCACTGATAGGTCTGTCTAACTGGCGTAAAACCAGACCCTATAAATTGGATGAAATAAAGAAATATGATTAATGGAACAAATAAAACGAATACACCGGTATGTATTTTATGTTTCAATTTACCTAAAAGCGGAATGAAACAGGCAAATAGAAGTGGAAGTAGTACAGCAAAAATCATCTAATGGGATTCCTCCTTAAATAGAAATAACTATAATTTTCACATTAGTATAAAGGCATCATAGCAAATATGTAAAAGAAGATTATAGTGCTCAAAAATAGCTTATCACAAGTTTCTTCTGGGAAAAATAAAAAACCCTTATCATTCATAAAAATGACAAGAGTAGCATCGATTATCGGAAGTATGATTTAATTAATTTGTTCTAACCTGGCTGTTTCATACGATGAGCTAATCTTCTTTTGTGAATTTCCTTCTCTATTAAATAAATAAAGTCAGGGCTAAGCTTTAATTCATGTGCTTTATGGTAAGATTCTAATAACAATTCGTCAGATAAATGATTCATGAATAGAGCCCTCCTTAAAAGATTTCGGTCGTTCATCGTTAATGTAAATTAAATTTACCACGAAAACCCTATCAGGACAAGGTCTGAGTTATCTACATGAGCCTGTAGATAACTTGTGCATAAATCGAAAAAATATGTCGTAATGCCTGTTTTATAAGTGTTTATAATGTTAACAAAGTTATCCACAATGAGAAAATTAGGGGAAATTGTCGAACGGTTTTTGGCATATTTCGGAGCAATATTGCTTGGTACATAGGTTTACAGTAGATAGACAAATTTCGATACTACTTTATCTATATGGTAAATTGGTATACGATTATTATATAATAACTATCTTAGACATTAAGTCGAAATTGGCTTTATTAAAAATTGTCTAGCTACGGCCTTTAGTCTTTGCAATTAGTTAGTCATGATAAACATAGGGCAAGCCTCCAATTGTTCATCTGCCTAACTAGTTGTACGCTACTAAGCCGTCGCCTTTACTTTTCTATACTATTAATGAGGTGTGAACGTTGATAAAGAATTTTTTACCAAATGAACATGTTAAGAGTGTATTCGATATCGATCCAGCAACACTTAAGCAAAAAGGTATAAATGGAATTATTACAGATCTTGATAATACATTAGTTGCGTGGGATGTGAAAGATGCTACGCCTGAGGTCATCCAATGGTTTAAACAAATGAAAGATCACGATATAAAAATAATGATAATTTCAAATAATAAACAAGAGCGTGTAAAGATTTTTTCTGAACCACTTGACGCCCCTTTTGTGTTTAGTGCTAGAAAACCATTAAGTAGAGCTTTTAAAACTGCTGCTAAAAAAATGGGATTAAAAAAAGATGAAATTGTTGTAATTGGTGACCAACTCTTAACAGATGTGTTGGGTGGTAACTTTGCGGGATTTTACACGATTTTAGTTGTGCCCATTGTACAAACAGATGGAAGAATTACACAATTTAACCGTAAAATTGAACGACGAATACTAAACTACATGCGAAAAAAAGGTAAGATTACTTGGGAGGATCAATAATGGAACAATTATACTGTCAAGGCTGTGGTGCTGATATTCAAACAACAAACCCAAACGATGTAGGTTATACACCCAAATCCAGCCTCGGTAATGATAATTTGTTATGTAAACGTTGTTTTAGACTTAAGCATTATAATGAAATTCAGGATGTAGCTGTAACAGATGACGACTTTCTAAAGATGGTAAGTGAAATACGTAATGTGAACGGTTTGGTTGTCCATTTGATTGATATATTTGATGTCAGTGGTAGCATGATTCAAAGTCTTGCTCGTATAGTCGGGAATAAACCAATCATCTTAGTAGGGAATAAGGTGGACCTCTTACCTAAATCAACAAATAGAAAAAAACTTATTAATTGGCTAAAAAAATCCGCGAAAGATGCAGGGTTAAAAGTGAAGGATGTATTTCTTATCTCTTCCATTAAAGGCCATGGATTAAGTGAACTAACTGAAGCAATTGAAGGGTTCAGAAATAACGAAGACGTATATGTAGTTGGCACGACGAATGTTGGGAAATCAACGTTTATTAATCGTCTAATCCAGCAAACAACTGGTGACAAACATGTCATTACAACTTCCTATTTTCCAGGAACAACGCTTGGATTTATTGAAATTCCATTGGATGATCAATCTGTGTTAATTGACACACCTGGTATTGTCAATAAACAGCAGATGGCCCATTATGTTTCTAAAGACGATTTGAAGATTATAACGCCCTCAAAGGAAATTAAACCACGAGTGTTTCAGTTAAATAGTGGTCAAACGTTATTTTTTGGAGGACTAGCCCGGATTGATTTTGTTAAAGGTGAGAGACAACCATTTGTTTGTTATTTTTCCAATCAATTATCTATCCATCGAACCAAACTTGAAAATGCTGATAAGCTTTATGAAGATCATTTGGGTGAATTATTGTCACCGCCCGATGAAAAAACAATGGAAAAAATGCCAACTTTTGAGAAGAGTACTTTTCGAACAAAACAGGAAAAGGTGGATGTTGTGATTCCGGGGCTAGGATGGATTACAATTGCTTCACCAGATACAACAGTTGTGGTACATAGTCCTAAGTCAGTTGCAGTTTCCATTAGGAACTCATTGATTTAAGGGGGATATGTATGGAGTTCAATTTTGGATTAATTGGCTATCCTATCAGCCATTCACTGTCACCGTGGATTCACCAAACATTTTTAAAGCGTTCTAATTTGAAGGGAACTTATGGATTGTATGAGATTGATCCAGATAAATCATTTGAAGAACAGGTGGAGCAAGTAAGAAAGAAAAAGCTTATGGGATTTAATATTACTGCTCCATATAAAAAAAAGATAATTCCATATTTAGATGAGATGGATCAACAAGCAATTTCCATTGGTGCAGTTAATACAATCGTTTATAAAGAGGGAAAATGGATTGGCTATAATACAGACGGTGTTGGGTATTTACGTTCTTTGATACAGATGTATCCTGAATTAGAACAAGAAAAACAAAAAAGCATACTTGTAATAGGTGCTGGTGGAGCTGCAAGAGCAATTGTCTATACACTTTATCATTATGGTTACAATAATGTAGATATCGCAAACCGCACAAAAACAGCTGCACAATCGTTAAAAATGAAGTATGGACTAGACTACACAAACATTCTGTCGCTTGACGAAGCGGAAAAGAAATTAAATCATTACGATATTGTCATTCAAACTACATCTATTGGTATGAAATCAAATGAAAAAATTATTAATGTAAGGAATTGTTTTTCAAAAAACAATATTGTTAGTGACATTGTTTATCAGCCGGTGAGTACGGCGTTTTTGGATGATGCAAAAGAAGCTGGCGCAAGAATCCACTATGGACACTTGATGCTGCTTTATCAGGCACAATATGCATTTGAACTATGGACAGGTGAATTAGTTACGATTAATGCAATGGAACAAGAATTACTACAAAAATTGAAAGGGTGAAGATTTATGTTATCAGGCAAGCAAAAACGTTTTTTACGTTCAAAAGCTAATCAGATTAAACCAATATTCCAAGTAGGAAAAATAGGTGTGAATGACAATATGGTTGAACAAATCTCGGAAGCACTTGAGAAACGTGAACTTATTAAGGTTAGTATTTTACAGAACTGCATGGAAGATAAAGATGTAGTTGCAACAGAGCTAGTAGAAGGTACTAATTCCGAGTTGGTACAAATCATTGGAAATAATATTGTTTTATATAAAGAATCAACTGAGAATAAACAAATTCAATTGCCATAAAGGAGTAAATCATGAGACGTGTAGGCATATTGGGAGGAACATTTGACCCGCCACATATTGGCCATTTAATTATTGCTGAAGAAGTACGGATATCCTTGAACTTAGAAGAAATCTGGTTTATCCCTTCACAGGAGCCTCCGCATAAAAATAGAGCTTTCACTCATGCTAGTGATCGTGTTGAAATGGTTCAACGAGCAATTTCATGCAATCCTTACTTTAAATTGAATACAATAGAAGTAGATCGTTTAGGTAAATCCTATACCTTTGATACACTAAAGATATTAAAGAATGAATATCCTAACGATAGTTTCTATTTTATTATTGGAGCCGATATGGTTGAGTACCTTCCGAAGTGGTACAAGATTGATGAACTAGTTGATATGGTATCTTTTGTTGGTGTCAAACGAATAGGATCCAAATTAGATTCAATTTATCCAGTAAATTATGTAGATATTCCATACATTGAAATTTCGTCTACTTTATTGCGAGAAAGGTTGGTAGATGATAAATCCACAAAATACTTTATACCAGAAGCAGTTAGGGATTTTATAAAGGAGAAGAGGTTGTATGAAAAGAGAAGAAGCTATTGAAATAATAAAACCTGCTTTAACTGAAGCGCGATTTGAGCATACGATACGTGTTGCAGAAACGGCTGTTGTACTAGCAGATAAATATGACGTATCAAAGGAAAAAGTTGAGTTGGCTGCATTATTTCACGATTACGCTAAGTTTCGACCTCTTGAAGAAATGAAACAATTTATAATAAATAGCAATTTACCTAACGATTTATTAGATTATCATCATGAAGTATGGCACGGACCAGTTGCTTCTGTAGTTGTAGCTGAACAATTTGGGATAACGGACCAAGAAGTGTGTGAAGCAATTCGGTATCATACTACGGGTAAATCAGGTTTAGGAAAATTAGCAAAGGTACTTTTTTTAGCGGATTATATCGAACCGGGGAGAGCTTTTCCAGGTATTGAAAAAGTTCGGGATATGGCTCAGGAAAATTTAACTCATGCATGTTGGATGGTATCACGAAATACAATTGAATTTCTGATTTCACGAAACGCAACAATTTATCCAGATTCATTTCATGCGTATAATTATTTCTTAACACAATTAAATGGAGGTTTTAACTAAATGAATAGCAAAGACGTTGTGCAACTAGTAGCAGAAGCAAGTGATGATAAAAGAGCTGAAGATATTATAGCTTTAGATATGCGAGAAGTATCGCTTGTAGCTGACTACTTTTTAATTTGCCACGGAACAAACGAGCGTCAGGTTCAAGCAATCGCTCGATCTATAAAAGATTCGGCAGAGGAGAATGGACTTTCCGTGAAACGACTTGAAGGTTACGAGCAAGCAAGATGGATATTGGTCGATATTGGCGATGTTGTTTGCCATGTGTTTCATAAAGATGAACGTACGTATTACAATCTGGAACGCTTATGGGGAGATGCTACAAGAGTTCCACTGAGTGTAGAACAAGAAGGTTAATGTATGGCATATCAACAAATGGCAACGTTGTACGATAAGCTCATGAATGAAGCACCGTACGATCAATGGGCAAAATTAGCAAATGAAATTTTCCGAGATTCGACTATTCCAATCAATGAAGTTGTCGATCTTGGGTGTGGTACAGGTCAGATAACAACCAGACTAGCAAAGCTCGGATTCCAAATGACTGGTGTAGATTATTCAGTTGATATGTTAAGTTTTGCTGAACAACGAGCTAATGAAGAAAAAGTTAATGCCCATTGGATTCATCAAGATCTACGTTCGTTACATGGTTTGCGTAATATTGACGCAGTAGTTAGTTTCTGTGATGTTATAAACTATATTACAACAGAGAAAGAACTAAAAGCTGTGTTTACCAACATATCTACCATGTTAAAAGAGAATGGAATTTTTATATTTGATGTTCACTCTATGTATCACGTAGAACATAATCTAGTCAATCAAACTTTCGCAACTGTTGACGATGATCTATCTTCTATTTGGTTTTGCTCACCAGGTGAGGACTCAGGTGAAATGTATCATGACTTAACTTTTTTCGTTTCATCAGATACTGGTTATTCACGATTTGATGAGTATCATCACCAGCGAACCTTTCCATTAGAAACCTACCAGGGTCTATTGAAAGAAAATAATTTATACATTCGAAATGTATTTGGAGATTTTTCAAATAAAGAGTGCAGCTTAGAAGAAAATTCAGAACGTATTTTCTTTGTTGCAGAAAAAAGATCGGGGAAATAATTTTTTCCCGATCTTTATTTTTTTAGAAGGATTTCGTCAAAACGCGTCGAATATTTGTATAATAATTACTAACCATTTTTTCCCTCTCCAGAAACCACGATTTTACCTTCACAAACAAAGGAAGTGACCCCGTTGCTAAGTTTTATCAAAAATAATCTATTTTTTATCGTACTTGGAGTTGCAGTAGTTCTGTTTCTGTTTATTTTTAATGAAAAATCTGACCAAGCAAAAGGTATTGAGGTCAAACCTATTGAAACCCCAATTAAGGATAATAGCTCCCAAGCTGAAGAAACAACCATTGCATATGTTGATATTAAAGGTGAAGTAAACAATCCGGGTGTATACGAAGTTTCGAGTAAAGCTCGAGTAGAAGAAGTTATTCAGATTGCTGGCGGATTTACAAAACAAGCCGATCAAACCGTAATAAATATGGCTCAAAAAGTCCACGATGAAATGGTTGTGGTCGTACCTAAAATAGGCGAGTCACCAATAATTTCTGGTGTCGATACGGCAACAAACCCACAAAAGATCAATCTGAATCATGCCTCCCAAGAGGAAATTGAGCAATTGAATGGTATTGGACCAGCGAAAGCGCAAGCGATTATCCAGTACCGGGAAGAAAAGGGTTATTTTCAATCGATAGAAGATGTGTTAAATGTCCCAGGGATTGGTGAGAAAACTCTTGAGAATTTGAAAGACTTTATTCAAGTACCATAGTTCTTGAAGAGTGCCAAAACCAAGTTTTCCCCATTGACGTGTGTAATTTTTTGCATGTAAACTTAATGAAAGGTTGAGTTTATAAATTTATCGTTTTGACGCAATTTCCGTAAACTACGAACTGAGTAGAGGGCTAGCGACTATCGGACTGAGGATGCCCTATTTACCTTTTTTGCCTTTATTTTGAGGGTTAACGGACACACGATGCCTTATTCAGCTAAAAAACATGATTTTCAACTGTTTTTACCCAAATAAGGAATCCTGAGTCCGATAACAACCCCATTTACCCTAATTTTAGGCAAATAAGGCATCTAGTGTCCGCTTATTTAAATATTTTAGTAGTAATCTTAATTTTTTCTCAGTTATACGTAAACTGCGAACTAATTAAGTGCTAGGTTGATTCCCGCTCCGGACAGTCGCTTTCCGCGGGCAACGCTTCAGCCTCCTCGGAAGAAAACCACTTCCTTGAAAAAGAAGAACACTTTTTCTTCGTGCGATGCTTATTCGAGGAAGCTTTCCTTGTCCTGCGGGGTCTTCAGCCGTTGCTCGTCGTGTTACAAGGAGATTCATTGATGCTTCACTCCTCGCAGAAAAATATTGTTTTTCCCGCAGGAGTCAACTGTCCTACGCTCCAATCAACAACTATGTTAGCGAAGGAAAAACACGGAGACTCCTCGAAAAAGAAAAGCACTTTTTCTTCGTGCGATGCCTATTCGGGGCAGATTTCCTTGTCCTGTGGGAGCAGAAGCCTAGATGAGACCCCGCAGAGCGTAAGCTAAGGAAGGCCGACTAAAACCGTCCTTTGCGGACAACGTCGGCATACCCCTTGCCGGGGCAAGGAGGCTCATCAGCTACCCACGGAAAGCGCAGTGTTTTTCCGTAGCGTTCGACGCTAAATCTAAGTTTTCACTAGTTCGCAGTTTACTTCAATTTAGATTATCAAAAAGCATAATGTATAAAAAATTAAAATGTAATAATTCAAAGAATAGTAGGTGTATTAATATGGAACGAATTTCATGGGATCAGTATTTTATGGCACAAAGCCATTTATTAGCATTAAGAAGCACGTGTGAACGATTGACGGTTGGTGCAACAATTGTGCGGGATAAACGCATTATTGCTGGGGGCTACAACGGTAGTGTATCAGGTGACGATCATTGTATTGACCAAGGATGTTATGTTATCGATGGACATTGTGTTCGTACTGTACATGCCGAGGCAAATGCATTGTTACAATGTGCTAAGTTTGGTGTTCCAACAGAAGGTGCAGAAATGTACGTTACACATTTTCCTTGCTTACATTGTTGTAAAACAATTGTACAAAGTGGTATTAAGACGGTTTACTACGCTTCAGATTACAAAAATGATCCGTACGCAATTGAACTATTTAAAAATTCAGGTGTAACGACCAAAAAAGTGGAACTTGCATCGAAAGCTGTCGACGTAAATCCTACAGAAAAAGCAGCATACGTGGAATTATTATTAGCTAAACTTGCTGACACGTTGAATGATGAACAAACGATAGAGGAATATAGAAATGAAGCAAAACGACTATTTTCATAGCCTCCATGTTAAGGTGTTGATATGAAAGGTTATTGGCATTTTTTTGCACTTTCTACATTGTTAGCTGTTTTAACAGTTATATTTGATCATATAGTTTTTTTATTATTATTACTAAGTTGGCTTTTTTATCTATTTAAACAGGAAAAAATGGGGATAATACCAGTTATTTTATCGCTTTTCTGTTATCTTGGATTTTCTTTGTATATACCAACTGTGAATGATACTGATTCAATGGAGGATGAACAGGCTATAAAAGGGGGGATAATAGGTACCATTTATAGTCCTGTAAAGTACTCTGAGAAAAAGCTTGAGTTTATTCTGCAGGAACAAACCTCCAATAAAAAGATAATCGTATATGCATTTAAGGAAAAAAATGAAGATTGGGGAAAACAAGTAGGGTTCCTAAAACATGGAGCAAAATGCGAACTGGAAGGTTTACTTGAATTACCTGATCGCAGTCGAAACCCTGGTCAATTTGATTATCGGGCATATTTACTGTCAAAAGGAATTGGTAATCAACTTACTTTGGCCTCATTAGAAAACATCTCCTGTGAAGGTTCATCTTACCTCAATTATATCTTTCAATTGCGACATTCTCTCATTAATTATGTCATTTCAAAAACGGATTCCTATACGGCGAGCTGGCTAAATGCACTTGTTTTAGGAGACGATTCCACCTTAGACGAGGAAACGCTTGAACTATTTCAACGTTGGAATTTGTCTCACATTTTAGCAATTTCAGGTCTACATGTAGCATTAATTATTTCAATTATTTACTTTGTCCTAATTAAATTGAACATACTATCACGAGAAAAAGCGCAATGGTTAATGGTTATTATATTGCCATTTTATGCCTTTATTGCGGGGGGAGAGCCATCTGTATGGCGTTCTTGTTTAATGGTACTGATTTTTATTATCTTGCATAAGATTAAAGTTATTTATAGCTTGACCGATGTCTTGAGTATTATTTTTCTCTTATTAATTTTGTTTGATAAATATATTGTTTACCACGTAGGTTTTCAGTTATCTTTTTTAGTTACGCTCGGGTTACTGCTTTCCGGAAAATGGATTGGGTCAACGAAGTCCCCTTTATTCATCAGTTTACAAATTAGCTTTGTTTCACAAATGATGATTATTCCACTGCAATTAGCTTATTTCCATACGTTATTACCATTATCGATCATAGTTAATGTACTTGTTGTACCGTACTTTTCTTTCTTTGTGATTCCATTTATGTTCTTTATCCTGCTACTATGTCCACTACCTTCATCAATTCTAATGATATTCAATATAATTTTTGAAACAATCAATCGGTTTTTTATTAATTTGATCCACTTTATTGATGACATTGCGTATTTTCCTTACATATTAGGAGCGATGCCTTTTTATAGTGTGATTATTTATTATGTATTGTTTTTATTGTTAATGAATTCGATTCAACTTGGTAAAAATAAACGGTCTTTAAAATTGGGTTGTCTTATTGTTGGTTTGATTACACTCGTTGCGATTCGACCATACCTTTCACCTTATGGAACTGTAACAATGTTAGACATTGGCCAAGGTGACAGCTTTGTGATTGAACTTCCGTATCGAAAAGGGGTTTATTTGATTGATGCGGGCGCGAAAATGTCGTTTGAAGATAAACAAGCAACCGACATAATGTATGAACAAGTAATAAAGCCGTATTTATATTCAAATGGTATTTCAAAAATAGATGCAATATTTCTTTCGCATGAGGATGCGGATCACGTTGGTAGTGTACCCTATTTAGTTAATGAAATAAAAGTAGATCGTATTTATATAAGCGAGTTTTATCAATTTCCTGAAGATACAAGAAAGCGATTTGAGAAGAAGCATATCAAGGTTCAACGACTAATAGCTGGTACTGAATTCAATTTACATCAGTATCCTATTCAGATAATCTCTCCGCATACAAACAGGAATGAAACCAATGCGAATTCATTAGTTCTCCATATGAAAATGGGAGGAGAAAATTGGTTGTTTACAGGGGATATCGATAAACAAACGGAGGAAGAAATTATAAGAAATTATCCCAATTTACCAATTGATGTATTAAAAGTAGCCCATCATGGGAGTGACACATCCACAGAGGATAGATTTATCCAACAGTATCAGCCTAAATTTGCCTTAATATCAGTGGGTAAAAATAATAGTTATGGTCATCCTACAAAGGCTGTACTTCATACATTGAACGAAGCAATGATTCTCCGAACGGATCAAGATGGTGCAGTACAGTTCAAATTTACAAAAAATGAAGGAACCTTTTCAAAATTTTTACCATAAAGTACATTAGATTGAAAAAAGAGACTGTCCGCGTTCAGTCTCTTTTTTTACCCCTATTATTATCTTCATTAATGGTCAGTATCCCCCGGAATTGGGGTAAACGATAATATTTTTAGGTGGAGGAGAACCTGAACAAACCATTTGGTATAAATGTTCATTAGGTACAAAAACCTCCAACAAGAAGTTTCGCTTTATGTAGCATACATCAATTACTGAGCTAAAAAGTTTACAAGTACTCCAATAAAGAAAATTACGACAAAGAAAACAAATGAGTAGACGAATCCTAGGCCAGAATCGACAACATCGTTATTTTTCGACTGAACGTCTTTTTCAAATTCATTCACAGCTATCCCTCCTATATCATTTATAGTATAAAATAAATGCTTAAAAAAATCCATATTAATTTCATTACTCCATTTTTAGAAAGAGTTAACAACTATACTTTTTACTTTACTGGTTAATCTAAAATTAAGCAAATATCGTTTGGTGTTTAGATTCCCGGGGCTAATTACCAAACGTTTATATAAATGAGGGAATCTAGATTAGATTCCCTCTAAAATTCCTTGCTATTCCATCTTTTTCACTTTAGGATTATGTATATACATAATTGGAGTGAGAAACATGTCGTTAATAACTATGAAACAAAACATTAAGAAAGGTATCCTTTCGCCAATATATTTTTTATATGGAACAGAACCTTATTTTATTCAAGACATAAAAAAACAGATAATCGATTCTGTATTGCCTAGTAACGATATGGATAATTTATCAACTTTTGATTTAGATGAAACGCCAATACAAGAGGTTATTGCTGATGCAGAGACTTATCCATTGTTTGGAGAAAATAAAGTCGTTATCGCTAGTAATCCTTCATTTCTAAAAGCGAAACCAAATAAAGTCCCGTTTGACCATAATTTAGAAGTGTTCCAGTCGTACATAGAGAATCCAGTTGATTATTCGACTATTATTATAATTGCGGAATACGAGAAGGTTGATGAACGGAAAAAGATAACGAAATTACTCAAAAAACATGCTACTGTTGCTCAGTGTGAACCAATCAAAGAGCACGAACTGCATAAGTGGATAAAAACTATTGCTGATGAATTACGGATCAGCATCGAGCCTGATGCCTATGAAGTCATTGAAGGGGAACTTGAGGCAAATCTTCATTTGTTACAAAACGAGATGACGAAATTTGCTTTATATGTAGGTGAAGGAGGACGACTTACAAAAGCAGACGCGGAATTACTGACCTCTCATTCACTGAATAATTCATCATTAAGATTAGTGGATGCAGTTATTGAAAGGGATTTGAAAAAGGCAATTGCCATCTACCGTGATCTTTTAAAAATGAAAGAAGAACCTATTGCAATGGTAGCACTGCTCGCATACCAATTTCGCACTATTTTCCGGGTAAAGCTTTTAAAACAAAAAGGTTACAGTCAGGGCCAAATGCAAAAGCAACTGGGGATACATCCATATGTCATAAAAATAGCGTTATCAAGAGAAAGTAAATTTACGACTGGTCAATTATCTTCATACATCAATAAATTAACAGAAGCTGACACAAATATGAAACAAGGGAAGATGGAAAAGGAACTTGCCTTTGACTTACTTCTATATGATTTAACAAAAATAAAATAGTTTAGAAAATCTCGGCATTCGCCTTATAGCGAGTGCCGAGATTTCTTATAAGGTCTATGTATGCTTTTTGACCTCATAAACTAAAAAACGATCCTGAAATGGGATCGTTTTGTGTTGGTCATATAAGAAATTTAGGCGCTTAGTTGGTTAACTTTCTTAGCTAAGCGTGCTTTTTGGCGATTCCCATTATTTTGATGGACAATCCCTTTTTGAACTGCTTTGTCGATTTTCTTAGTAGCCTGTTGAAGTGCAGTTTTTGCATTTTCTGCATCGTTTGCTTCAACTAATTTTTCAACGCGTTTGATTTGGGAACGCATATCAGATTTATAAGCTTGATTCATAGCGTGTTTCTTTTGGTTGACACCTACACGTTTAATTGCAGATTTAATATTAGCCATTATTTCACCTCCTAATAACAACGATTCATATAGAACCATTGATATTTTATCAGAGCTAGCCCCCGTTTTCAATAGCTATCTTCGCTCAGCGCATAATTTGTATGATTTTTACTATTCATGTGAAGTCTATAAATAAGGAACTATTACAACATAAATATGGAGGTAACTAGTTATGACCAAATCAAATGAAAAATTCCAAGTGCGAACCGATTTAGCAATTGAAGCAAAAGATATGTATGTGGAACAAGAAAATACACAAGTCGATGAGATGAAAGGAATCAAAATAACCGAACGAACGGAAAACGATATTAAAATTTCTTATGTGGAAATAGATGAAACTGGAGCAAAGATAATTGATAAGAGACCAGGCACATATGTCACATTATATGCTGATGGTGTGAAAAGACAAGATACGACTAGACAGGAAAACGCAGCAACATTGCTTGCAAAAGAATTAGAACAACTCCTAGAGAAAAACAATCTTTCACCAAATGCAAGAGGCTTAATTGTTGGATTAGGTAACTGGAATGTAACACCAGATGCTCTTGGACCAATGACAGTAGAAAAAGTACTTGTTACGAGTCATTTGTTTAATCTAGAACATGAATCTGTTTCAGAAGGATATCGTTCTGTAGCAGCAGTTACACCAGGGGTCATGGGGATAACAGGTATGGAAACGAGTGATATTATATTTGGTATTGTGGAAAAATTTAAGCCGGATTTTGTAATAGCCATTGATGCGCTTGCTTCTAGGTCAATTGAGCGTGTGAATGAGACAATACAGCTTTCGGATGCTGGTATTAATCCTGGATCAGGTGTAGGAAACAAACGAAAAGAAATTAGCCAGGATACATTGGGCGTTCCGGTGTTTGCTATCGGTGTTCCAACAGTGGTAGATGCTGCAACAATAACTAGTGATACGATTGATTTCTTATTAAAGCATTTTGGGAGAGAATGGCATGAAAAGGATAACCCGTCGAAATCATTAGCTCCTGCCAGTATGACATTTGGTGAAAAAAAATTTACCGAAGAAGACTTACCGGATGATGAAAAAAGAAAGACCTTTTTAGGAATAGTCGGAAATCTATCAGAAGAGGAAAAACGATCGCTAATAAAAGAGGTTTTAACACCAATTGGGCATAACTTAATGGTTACACCGAAAGAAGTAGATGGATTCATGAAGGATATGGCTACGTTGGTTGCAACTGGTATCAACGCTGCCCTCCACGAGACTGTTGATGTAACGAACTTTTCTGCTTATACACGTTAAAACTGTTACTTTGTAAGAATTAAGAGATTAAGGTTCTACTTTCTGAAGACAAGTCATAGATTTACTATATGTCACTGTCTTCAGAAAGGATGGAACAATGAAACTCTCTGATAACTCAAACAACTCAAGAAAACGTTTATTCGTTCCTTTTTATAAAAAAGGCGGAGTATACATTCTCTGTATTTTATTATTATTTGTTTCAATAGGGGTTTTAACATCCATTGCCCCAGCATATCGCTTTTCGTCACAGACACTTACGGAATGGACTAGCAAGGTGGATGACACAACATTCTTATATTTACTAGGAATGGAAAATAGAGCATTTAAGGGAGCCTTTCCAAACGATAAATCAATGCCAAATCTATCAAGTACTCTATTTGAGTTAACGACCAGTGTAAAACCACATGATGTGAGAAGTTTATTAGGTCAAGAAGTACCAGGCTTTTCAGCATATAATAATCGTATTTTAGTGGCTGGAGAGGGCACAAATTATACCAATCTCCCGATTGAGTCACCTCCTCCACTTGATGATATTTTAAAAGAGAGAGAAGCGGAAGTGCAAGAACCTGCGCCTTCCGAAGATAAATCGACTGATAATCAACAGCCTGAACAGATTGAAGAAAATGTTGTTTTTATTTATAACACACATAATAGAGAATCTTTTCTACCACATCTACCGAAAGTAGATAATCCAGACTTTTCTTTCCATGATGAGGTTAATGTAACAAAGGTAAGCGATCGACTTGCACAATCATTAGAGGAAAATGGTATTGGAGCAAGAGTTAGCCAAACTGATTTTACGAAATTATTACAAAAGAGGGAAATGGAAAGATGGCAGGCATACGATGTATCAAGAGATTTTGTACAGGAGGCATTTGCTTCTTATGAAAATTTAAAATACGTGTTTGATATACACCGGGATGCTCAACCGAGAGAGGTCACAACTACTGAAATTAACGGGAAATCTTATGCTAGAATCGCGATTGTTATAGGTGGAGAAAACGAGAATGCTCAAGAAAATATGAATTTTGCTGTTAAACTAGAAAAAATGATTGAAGAACAATACCCAGGTTTAAGTAGAGGAATAATTATAAATGAAGGACCAGGCTACAATGGAGTGTATAATCAAGATTTATCTGCTAATTCATTAATATTTGAGTTTGGTGGATACGGTAATAATTTAGAAGAATTATACCGATCTGCAGATGCTCTAGCTGATGTGTTCAGTGACTTTTATTTCGATGCTGAAAAAGTTTCGACAGAGGTAAAGGAGGAATAATTCATGAAATCGATTATCGTGCTGTTACTGTTAGTTTTGTTTTTTATGTCAGGTATGTTGTTCGGTGTCGAACGTGAACAGGCGGATTATTCTCCTCCGAAAGTTGAAACATTAAATGTGAACGAATCAGAACAAAAAGAAGTTGAAGTAGTTACAGTTCCGGTAGAAGGTGAAACGATCAGTCCCGATAATAGCGAATACAAGCAGGCTCCAATTCATTTCACACAGAAAATGGCTTCATTCATTGAAGGTATAGTAAAAGGATTTTATGAGATAATCGTTCAAATACTTTATCAAATTGTTCAATTGTTCTACTAGGCCCATTTTATAAAATTTGTTGCTTTAGCGATAAGCGATATCAATGCAACGTTGATTTCCGATCCGAAAAGCGAAGTATATTCGGGCTGTGATGGTAGAAAGTCTACTTAATGCGTTAATCAGTCTTACTGAATTCTATGGATTATGTGTCAAATTAACCACTTAAGTAAACAGTCTATTTAAAAATAGGATGTACGAAATAAATCCTCTTCTTTTCGACCAAAAGGAAGAGGGTTTATTTAATGATTGAATGTCTTACTATCAATTGCTATAATCAATCCTAGTATATGACGTAAAAAAGAACACTTTAACTTTATGAGTGGTACTAAATGTAGGAGTGAACATCATTAATGGTGAAAAAACAACGTAACGTTCGAAACTTTTCGATCATTGCCCATATTGACCATGGTAAATCAACATTGGCAGATCGAATTTTAGAAAATACAAAAGCATTAACCCAGCGAGAAATGAAAGAGCAGTTTCTAGATGCAATGGATCTAGAACGTGAACGTGGTATTACAATAAAACTTAATGCAGTTCAATTGAGTTATACAAGTAATGCTGGAGAAGAATTTATTTTTCATTTAATTGATACACCAGGGCATGTAGATTTTACATATGAGGTTTCACGAAGTCTAGCAGCTTGTGAAGGTGCTATATTAGTTGTAGATGCAGCACAAGGTATTGAAGCACAAACACTAGCAAATGTATATTTAGCACTAGATAACGAACTAGAAATTATACCTGTTATAAATAAAATCGATTTACCAAACGCAGACACGGATCGCGTAACCCAGGAGTTAGTAGATGTGATTGGTATTGATCCTGACGATGTTATATTAGCGTCGGCAAAAGAAGGTGTTGGAATCGATGAAATTTTGGAAAGAATCGTTGAAGCTATACCTGCCCCTGCGGGTGACGCTGAAAATCCGCTAAAGGCATTGATTTTTGATTCATTGTATGATGCGTACCGCGGAGTAGTTGCCTATGTATGTGTGAAAGAAGGTTCTGTCAAAGTCGGGGATAAGATAAAGATGATGGCGACTGGTAAGGAATTTGAAGTAAATGAGGTAGGTGTTTTTTCTCCTAAGCCATTACAAAAAGATGAGTTAACTGTTGGAGATGTAGGATATTTAACTGCCTCTATTAAAAATGTAGGGGACACGCGCGTAGGGGATACCATTACACTTGCAAAAAACCAAGCAGATAGTCCGTTGCCTGGTTATCGGAAATTAAATCCGATGGTATTCTGCGGTCTATATCCTATCGATTCAAATCAGTACAACGATTTACGTGAGGCATTAGAAAGATTAGAATTAAATGATTCCTCTTTACAGTACGATGCTGAAACATCCCAAGCATTAGGATTTGGTTTCCGCTGCGGATTTCTTGGACTATTGCATATGGAAATTATCCAAGAGCGGATTGAACGAGAATTTAATATCGGGTTAATCACTACTGCTCCTAGTGTTATCTATGAGGTTGAAAAAACAGATGGAGAGCTAGTCGAAGTGGATAACCCATCAGAGCTTCCAGATCCGCAATCAATTCAAGAAGTTCGTGAGCCGTATGTGAAGGCGACAATTATGGTTCCGAATGATTATGTTGGGACGGTAATGGAACTTTCGCAGAAAAAACGTGGCCAATTTGTTGATATGGAGTATCTGGATGATGTACGGGTTAATGTTGTCTATCATATCCCATTATCGGAGATAGTTTATGATTTCTTTGATCAATTAAAATCGCAAACAAAAGGGTATGCATCCTTTGACTACGAATTGATCGGTTATCGAACATCAAAGCTTGTAAAAATGGATATTCTGTTAAATGGCGAAACGATAGATGCACTGTCGTTTATTGTTCATAAAGATTTTTCTTACGATCGTGGAAAACAAATTGTAGATACATTAAAAGATCTAATTCCGAGACAACAATTTGAAGTTCCGGTACAAGCAGCAATTGGAAATAAAATTGTAGCTCGATCGACGATTAAAGCAATGCGGAAAAATGTACTTTCCAAATGTTACGGTGGAGATATTTCACGTAAACGTAAATTGTTAGAAAAACAAAAAGAAGGTAAGAAACGGATGAAAATGGTAGGGTCAGTCGAAGTGCCACAAGAAGCATTTATGGCAGTATTAAAAATTAACGATGATTGATTTTTTACTAATAAAGGGTAAACTTTCTCGGGTAAATTACAACGAAAAAGTTTGTCCCTTTTCTTTTTACAGTAAGCAGAGTGTATTTACGGAACTGCTATTGAACACTAGTTATTTCACTAATTCCTTTTTACACCAACTGCAAACTAAACATTCTGGTAAGGGCATTGCTTGGTATCGGACACAGAATTCCTTATTTCCCTTTTTTAGCTTTATTTTGAGGATTAACGGACACATGATGCCTTATTTAGCTAAAAAACGTGATTTTCAACTGTTTTTACCTAAATAAGGCATCCTGAGTCCGATAACAACCGCTTTTACCCTTATTTTTCACAAATAAGGAATCGTGTGTCCGCTAGCTAATATCCTGCAGGTATTCATGCCTGTATACTCGAAAATGTTACTTCACCGGCCATGTCGGAGCGGAAAATCAACAATGTAGTTATTATTAACATGAATTTTCACTAGTTCGCAATAAACATCAAATAATGAGCGACAATATTTGTAAAAGTAGCTTTTCAGCATGACTATGGTATACCGTATATGAAATACTTCGTTACCCGTGAGAAGACGTTTTTCATAAATAAACCGATTGAGGTGAAGAAATTGGTACAATCAGTATACATTCACATCCCTTTTTGTCAGCAAATCTGTCATTATTGTGATTTTACAAAGTTCTTTTATAACGAAAAATTAGCTGATGAGTATATGGATGCCTTAGCTAATGAAATAAAGACAAATGTTACCGGGAGTAAGAATAAAGTCAATACTATTTTTATCGGAGGCGGAACACCCACTGCACTAAACTTACACCAACTTGAATTTCTGTTACAGGTTATTGATGAAAAGTTTGACATATCTGACTGTAACGAATACACGATTGAAGCAAACCCAGGTGACTTTGATGAGGATAAGGCAAAGCTTTTAGCAAGTTATGGTGTTAATCGAGTATCGCTAGGGGTCCAAACTTTTGATAACAAGCTTTTAGAAGAAATTGGTAGACTTCATAGAGTAGCGGATGTTTACGATACAGTAAATTTACTCCAAAAACATGGTATAACAAATATTAGTATCGATCTAATCTATGCATTACCAAATCAGACGGTGGAAGGTTTTACGAATTCACTTAATGAGGCGGTGAGTTTTGGATTGCCGCATTATTCTACGTATGCATTACAAATCGAACCGAAAACCGTTTTTTACCAACGTCATAAAAAAGGTAAGCTACACCGTCCTCCTCAAGAAGAGGAAGTGAGAATGTATAGTATTTTAAGAGATAAAATGGAGAAAGATGGAATTAAGCAGTATGAAATCAGTAATTTTGCAAAACCAGGATACGAAAGCAAGCATAATTTAACGTATTGGAATAATGATTATTACTATGGATTTGGTGCTGGAGCTCATGGATATCTACCTGGAAAGCGAACAGGAAATATCCGTCCACTCCCCGCTTATGTTAAACAAGCATTAAAAGATGGTCATCCTATTTTAACTTCCGAAAATATTGGTTTGAAAGAAAATATGGAAGAAGAAATGTTTTTAGGTTTGCGGAAGCTTTCAGGTGTAAGCAAGGATAGGTTTGAGACAAAATTTTCTGTTCCTATGAATGATATATATGGTACACAAATAACGGAGTTAGTTAATAAAGGCTGGATACAAGAAACTAAAGATAGTATTTCCTTAACACCAGAAGGAATCTTATTTGGAAATGTAGTCTTTGAACAATTTTTACTTGAAGATGAAATAATGAGCCCTCTCCGTTGACAAAAAAATAAGGATTTGATAATTTATTAATAGAATTAGCACTCACCTGTTAAGAGTGCTAACAGAGGTGATCATCATGTTAACAGAAAGACAATTATTGATTTTACAAGTCATTATTGATGATTTCATCCAGACTGCGCAGCCCGTCGGGTCGCGTGCCTTATCCAAAAAGGAAAGCATCTCATTTAGTTCTGCCACTATTCGAAATGTAATGGCTGATTTAGAGGAGATGGGGTATTTAGAAAAGACGCACTCGTCGTCTGGACGAATTCCATCAGAGAAGGGCTATCGTTTTTATGTGGATCATTTAGTATCCGCTGAAAGGGTACCAGACGAAGTAAAAGTCATGAAACATGTGATCCGCGATGGGATATATGAGTTTGAACAAATTGTTCAAAAATCGGCTCAAGTATTATCCGATCTAACAAACTATACTTCGATAATATTAGGTCCAGAGGTTTTTGAGACAAAGCTAAAACAATTGCAAATCGTAACTTTGTCTGATCATACAGCAGTTGCAATATTAATCACAAATACAGGCCATGTCGAACACCGTTCATTTACTATTCCAGAAGAGGTCAATGCATCAGATCTAGAAAAAATGGTTAATATCTTGAACGATCGTTTACACGGTGTCCCAATTATTCGTCTACATGAGACATTGAATAATGAAGTGGTATCATTGATGAAAATGTATGTAAATGATTTCGAACGATCCTATGATTATTTGAAATCAGCGTTTTTTAATGAACAACCAGTTAAGCTATATTTTGGTGGAAAAACGAACATGCTTATGCAACCCGAGTTTAAAGATATAGAAAAAATTCGTTCTTTCTACTCAATGATGGAAAAAGAAGATGAAATTGCTGATCTACTAAAAACCTCTACAGAAGGCCTTAACGTTTCAATTGGTCACGAAAACAAAGTGGAAGCAATTAGGGATTGTAGTTTAATAACGGCTACGTACCATTTGGGACAGGATCAACTTGGAACGATTGCTTTATTGGGTCCAACACGTATGGAGTATAGAAAAGTCATTACATTATTGCATGCACTATCGAATGAGATGACGGAAGCGTTATACATGTGGTACAAAAATAATGATTAAACATCAATTGATGGGAGTTTTCGCCCATCGCTTCTTTATGTATGACTACAGCGCGAAGCGGTTGAATCGTAAACAATAGACACTTCTAAGTTATACTAGGCTGCTTGTTTATGTATTTTACCACTTATCCAGGCGTTTGCACTGTAATAGTTTATTTTGAAAGTTTTTAGTGATATAGTCTTTAGTGGCGAATTTTTCATAGGAGGTGTCTATTGTGGAAGAAAAAGAAAAAAATGATACAGCAACGAAGGACGTTACAGAGAATATTGAAGCCGAAGATGTGGAAATTCAAGATTCAAATGAACAACTGGGTTCAGATGAAAGCGAATTGGAAACACTGAAGGAAGAAATGGAACAATTAAAACAGGAAAAAGATGAAACCTTTCAAAAGATGCTTCGAATTCAAGCTGAATTTGATAACTATAAAAAACGTACATTGCGTGAAAAAGAACAAGATCGCAAATACAAATCGCAGGATTTAGCCAATGAACTACTCCCTGCTATAGACAACTTTGAACGTGCGCTTCAGGTTGATGTTTCAGAGGCTCAAGATAGTTTTGTTGAGGGAATCACTATGGTGTATCGAATGTTAAAAGATGCACTTAAGGCGCAGAACATTGAAGAAATCGAAACGGTTGGAAAAGAATTCGATCCGAATTTACATCATGCAGTAATGCAAATCGAGGACGAAGAAAAGAAATCCAATACTGTAGTAGAAGAGCTACAAAAAGGTTACATTCTTAAAGATCGTGTGATTCGACCAGCTATGGTCAAAGTAAATAAATAAAAATTGATTTTTGTAAAGTAGGAGGAAATTTGCAATGGGAAAAATAATTGGAATTGACTTAGGGACAACAAACTCATGTGTTTCAGTAATGGAAGGCGGAGAAGCCGTTGTTATCCCGAACCCTGAGGGGAATCGTACAACACCATCTGTAGTAGCATTTAAAAATGGTGAGCGCCAAGTAGGTGAAGTTGCTAAAAGACAGGCAATTACAAATCCAAACACCATTCAATCTATTAAGCGTCATATGGGAACTGACTATAAAGTGAAAATTGACGACAAAGAATATACACCGCAAGAAGTTTCTGCAATTATTTTACAGTACATTAAGTCATACGCAGAAGATTACTTAGGTGAAAAAGTAGAAAAAGCTGTTATCACAGTACCAGCATATTTCAATGATGCAGAGCGTCAAGCTACTAAAGATGCTGGTAAAATTGCAGGGCTTGAAGTGGAACGTATTATTAATGAACCAACTGCTGCAGCACTAGCATATGGTATTGATAAGGATGATCAAGATCAAACTATTCTTGTTTATGACCTAGGTGGCGGAACGTTCGACGTATCTATTCTTGATATTGGTGAAGGTACATTTGAAGTTGTATCAACTGCTGGTGATAACCGTCTAGGTGGGGATGACTTTGATGAAGTGATCATCAACCATATGGTAGCAGAGTTTAAAAAAGAAAATGGTATTGATCTTTCCAAAGATAAAATGGCGACACAACGGTTGAAAGATGCTGCTGAAAAAGCGAAAAAAGATCTTTCAGGTGTTGCTCAAACACAAATTTCATTACCATTCATTACTGCTGGGGAAGCTGGTCCATTACATCTTGAAATGAACCTAACCCGAGCTAAATTTGAAGAATTATCTTCTGATCTAGTTGAACGTACAATGGTTCCAACGCGTAAAGCATTGAAAGATGCAGGATTATCATCAAGTGAGATTCATAAAGTTATTTTAGTTGGTGGTTCAACTCGTATTCCTGCCGTACAAGAAGCAATCAAGCGTGAAACTGGTAAAGAACCTTCTAAAGGAGTTAATCCAGATGAAGTTGTTGCGCTTGGTGCCGCAATCCAGGGTGGTGTATTACAAGGTGACGTAAAAGACGTAGTACTACTTGATGTTACACCATTATCACTTGGAATTGAGACAATGGGAAGTGTGTTTACAAAGTTAATTGAACGTAATACGACTATTCCAACAAGTCATTCACAAGTCTTTTCAACTGCTGCAGATAATCAAACTGCTGTTGATATCCATGTACTTCAAGGTGAACGTGAGATGGCTGCAGATAACAAAACGCTTGGACGTTTCCAGCTAACAGATATCCCACCAGCACCACGTGGAGTGCCACAAATTGAAGTATCGTTTGATATTGATGCAAACGGTATTGTAAATGTGCGTGCAAAAGACATGG
Organism: Virgibacillus sp. GM2-2; assembly: GCF_055329585.1. NCBI lineage: Bacteria > Bacillati > Bacillota > Bacilli > Caryophanales > Bacillaceae > Virgibacillus > Virgibacillus sp. GM2-2. The sequence continues at coordinate 145,013 of NZ_JBUZWC010000002.1, forward strand.
GTACTAATAAAGAACAATCTATTACAATTAAATCTTCTTCAGGTTTATCTGATGAAGAAGTAGAAAAAATGGTTCAAGAAGCTGAAGAAAATGCGGAGAGTGATAAAAAGCGCCGCGAAGAAGTTGAATTGCGTAACGAAGCTGATCAACTTATCTTCACAACCGACAAGACGATTAAAGACCTAGGTGACAAAGTTTCTGAAGAAGAAAAAGAAAAAGCAGAGGCTGCTAAAGAAGAATTAAAATCAGCCATCGAATCTGATGACCTAGACGAAATTAAAGCTAAGAAGGAAGCACTTCAAGAGCAAGTACAGCAACTGTCTGTTAAGCTTTATGAGCAAATGCAACAAGATGCTGAAGCACAGCAAGGTCAAGAAGGCCAAGATAATTCAGGCGATGACGATGTTGTAGATGCTGATTATGAAGAAGTAAACGACGACGATAAAGAGAAAAAATAATAGAGCTACCAATCGAAGTCAAAGTCAGGAGTTCCTTGGCTTTGGCTTTTTTTCTGTCAGTAGAAGTGATATGATTAAATTTAGTGCAATAGTGTCGGGAGAGTGATTTACAAGTGAGTAAGCGTGATTATTATGATGTACTAGGCGTTAGTAAGGACGCATCCAAAGAAGAAATTAAAAAAGCTTACAGAAAGTTAGCTAGAAAATATCATCCAGATGTTAACAAAGAGGCGGATTCCGCTGATAAATTTAAGGAAGCAAAAGAAGCTTACGAAGTATTGGGTGACGAACAAAAACGTGGTCAATACGACCAATTCGGTCATGCAGGTCCTCAAAGTCAAGGATTTGGTGGTTTTGGAGGAGGAGCACAAGACTTCTCTGGATTCGGAGATATTTTTGACATGTTTTTTGGTGGTGGCGGACGTCGTCGTGATCCAAATGCTCCACAACAAGGTGCCGATTTGCAATATGCAATGACATTAACATTCGAGGAAGCAATATTTGGTAAAGAAACGGATATTACCATTCCGAAAGAAGAAACGTGTGATACATGTTCTGGTTCTGGAGCAAAACCCGGAACAAAAGCGAAGACGTGTTCACATTGTAATGGGTCCGGTCAATTGAATACGGAGCAGAATACTCCATTCGGGCGTGTAGTGAATAAACGAGTATGCCATCACTGTAACGGAACTGGTAAAATTATCCCTGAAAAATGCTCTACTTGTGGCGGATTAGGAAAAGTTAAGAAAAACAAACAAATTCATATTTCTATTCCAGCAGGTATTGACGAAGGTCAACAAATCCGTGTTGCAGGCAAAGGGGAAGCCGGAGTTAACGGCGGACCAGCAGGAGATTTATACGTAGTCATTCAAATCAGACCTCATGACTTTTTTGAACGGGAAGGGGACCATATCTTCTGCGAACTACCAGTAACATTTGCACAAGCTGCACTGGGTGACGAAATGGAAGTCCCAACTGTACATGGAAAAGTGATGCTAAAAATACCTGCAGGAACGCAAACAGGAAAAACCTTCCGTTTAAAAGGAAAAGGTGCTCCTAACGTTCGTGGTTATGGCCAAGGTGATCAGCATATTAAGGTTCGAGTAATTACTCCAACCAAGCTTTCAGATCGACAAAAAGAGTTGATAAGAGAGTTTAATGAGATTGAAGGCAATAAATCGATAGAAGAACAAGACCAATCTTTTTTTCAACGATTTAAAAAAGCGTTTAAGGGTGAATAAGAGGGTCTAAAAACAAAAGGTCAAGCCCCTCGACTGCAACCGAGGTAACAAAATTACAACGTGTTGTAGTTGATTTAGGGAACAGACCTTTTGATACTCCCTCTATACATATTCCAAGAAATGAGTGGATCTAAATGAAATGGTCAGAGATTTGCGTACATACGACAAATGAAGCAATTGAACCAATTTCAAACATTCTTCATGAAACGGGAGCTAGTGGAGTCGTAATTGAGGATCCGTTAGACTTAATTGCAGATCGGGAAGATAACTATGGCGAAATTTATGAGCTTAATAAAGATGAATATCCTGAAGAGGGAGTATATATAAAAGCTTATTTGCCAATTAACAGTTTTCTTGGAGAAACTGTTGATGAGATAAAACAGGCCATCAATAATTTGCTACTCTACGATATTGATCTTGGTCGTAATACGATAACATTAAGTGAAGTGAACGAGGAAGAGTGGGCAACTGCTTGGAAGAAATACTATAAACCAGTTAAGATATCTAGTAAAATTACCATTACTCCTACTTGGGAAGATTACACACCAAAATCCGCTGATGAAGTAATTCTTGAACTGGATCCTGGTATGGCATTTGGAACAGGAACACACCCTACAACTGTTTTATGTATTCAAGGTATTGAACGATACTTAAAGAAAAATGACGAGGTAATTGATGTCGGGTGTGGATCAGGTGTCCTTAGTATTGCTGCCATGTTACTTGGTGCCAAGGAAGTACATGCATACGACCTAGACGATATAGCGGTAAAAAGTACAAAGTTAAATGCCAAATTAAATAAAGTAGATAAAAAAATATATACGAAGCAAAACAATTTACTAGACAATGTTAATAAGCAAGCTGACTTGATTGTATCAAATATTTTAGCCGAAATTATTGTTCGGTTTATACAAGAAGCATGGAATAACCTGAAAAAAGATGGGTTGTTTATTACCTCTGGAATTATCCAAGCAAAGAAAGACCTGGTTAAAAACGAATTAAAGCAACATGGTTTTACGATTGTAGAAGTTAATGAAATGGAAGACTGGGTTTCCATCGTAGCGAAAAAGTAATAAAGAAGGTGTTGCAGATGCAACGATATTTTGTACCTGAAACAAATTGGCAGGAAAATGAGCTTGTTATAACTGAAGAAGATGCTTACCACATAACACGTGTTATGCGTGGAAACGTTGGAGATAATGTTATATGTAATCACCCAACTGGATTTGCTGTCCTCGGAGAAATTATTTCAACTGAAGCCCAACAAGTGCATGTTAGGATAATAAAGGAATTAAACGAGTCTGTAGAGCTTCCAATTCAGGTAACGATCGCCCAAGGGTTGCCAAAGGGTGATAAATTCGAATACGTTCTACAAAAAGGAACTGAATTGGGTGCAACACGTTTTATTCCGTTCGCTGCCGAACGTTCTGTTGTTAAATGGGATGCGAAAAAGTCCTCGAAAAAACTTACTCGTTTTGCTAAAATTGTTAAAGAAGCAAGTGAACAAAGCCACCGAAATCTTATTCCAGAGGTTACTTCAATTATGAATATCCATTCTTTAATTGAAGAAACAAAGGAATACGACGTCAAAATATTTGCATATGAGGAAGAAGCAAGAACAGAACATCATCAATCTTTTGCTTCAATTGTTTCCAAGGTTGAGCCGAATCAACGAATAATAGTTTGTATAGGACCAGAGGGTGGGTTTTCAGAGAATGAAGTCAATTTATTAAAAGAAAACGACTTCCAATCTGTCCGTCTCGGACCAAGAATTTTACGTACAGAGACTGCACCATTATATGTTTTGGTGAGTATCTCGTATCAATTTGAAGAATTGGGGTGCTAGATATGCCTACAGTAGCCTTTCATACATTAGGATGTAAAGTAAATCATTATGAAACTGAAGGAATATGGAACATGTTCAAGGCGCAAAATTATGAGCGTGTTGACTTTGATCGTCAGGCAGATGTGTATGTTATAAACACCTGTACTGTCACCAATACAGGTGATAAGAAAAGTCGACAAACCATCCGTCGTGCTGTTAGAAAGAATCCAGAAGCGGTTGTCTGCGTTACTGGATGTTACGCTCAAACATCTCCTGGTGAAATAATGGAAATTCCAGGTGTTGATGTCGTTGTTGGTACACAAAACCGTAAAAATATGATTGGATATATCGAAGAACACTTAGAAACGCGTGAGCCTGTTAATGGTGTGACAAATATCATGAAAAACCGTGTCTTTGAAGAAATGGATGTGCCAGAATTTACAGATCGAACACGTGCATCTCTGAAGATACAGGAGGGCTGTAATAACTTCTGTACGTTTTGCATTATCCCATGGTCTAGAGGTCTTTTACGTTCTCGAGATCCGAAAGATGTCGTAGTACAGGCGCAACGATTAGTTGATGCTGGCTATAAAGAAATTGTATTAACTGGCATCCATACTGCTGGGTATGGTGAAGATATGCAAGAATACAATTTTGCCAAGCTATTACGTACACTAGAATCCGATGTAAATGGATTAAAACGCATCCGCATTTCATCAATAGAAGCAAGTCAAATTACAGACGAAGTAATTGAAGTTCTTGATCAATCAGAAAAAATTGTTCGTCATTTGCATGTGCCGTTACAATCTGGTTCTGACACAGTTCTTGAACGTATGCGTCGAAAATATTCAAGTGCATATTATTATGAAAAAGTAGAAAAGATTAAAAAAGCACTGCCGGGATTAGCAATCACATCTGATGTAATTGTTGGATTTCCTGGTGAAACGGAAGAAGAGTTTATGGAAACATATAACTTTATTCAAAAAGTTGGCTATTCTGAGCTCCATGTTTTTCCATATTCGCAACGGACAGGAACTCCAGCTGCAAAAATGAAAGATCAAGTTGATGATGAAACGAAAAATGAACGCGTACATCAATTGATTGCCTTATCCGAAAAACAAGCCAAAGAATACGCTTTTGACTATGAGAATGAGGTAGTTGAAATAATTCCTGAGGAACGATCAAAGGATGATGATAATCCGAACATGCTTGTAGGTTATTCGGATAATTATCTTAAAGTTCGATTCGAGGGTACTGAAGATATGATTGGTAAGATAGTACGTGTCAAAATTACTAAATCAGGCTATCCATATAATGACGCTACATTTGTTCGTGTAATGGATGAAGATATTGTGGATGCTGTATCTAAAATAGGTTAACATCTAATATACCCGGCGATACTGCCGGGTATATTTAATGAAAGTTGATTGCTTCTATATTAAATTCGCAGTTGAAGTATAGGGCGAACTAGTGAAAATTCATGCTTATGTAACAGCTACGTTGATTTCCGCTGCGGGCAAGGCTAGTGAAGGAACATTTTCGAGCGTACTGGAAAGATTGCATGAAGGTTGTCAGTTAGCGGACACACGATCCCTTATTTGTGAAAAATAAGGGTAAATGGGCTTGTTATCGGACTCAGGATTCCTTATTTGGTTAAAAACAGTTGAAAATCATGTTTTTTAGCTGAATAAGACATCGTGTGTCCGTTAATTCTCAAAATAAAGGTAAAAAAGGTAAATAGGGCATCCTCAGTCCGATACCAAGCAGTGGCTAGCTCCCTACTTAGTTTGCAGTTTACATATTCTATGTCAGAACAACAATCTTTTATCGAGCAGTCAGAATTAAAATAGATTTTTATTTTATATAATGCTATGATAACGAAAGAGGTACGAACAACTTAAAATGAGAGGACGTTATACATGACAAAGGATCTTGCAAAATACATCGACCACACACAATTAAAACCAGACACTACCGAAGAAAAAATAAACAGTATTATTCAAGAAGCAAAAGAATACAATTTTGCATCAGTTTGTGTAAACCCCTATTGGGTGAAACACTGTTACAACGAACTGAAAAATACGGAAGTAAAGGTTTGTACAGTGATTGGTTTTCCACTTGGCGCAACAACTACCGACACAAAGGTTTTTGAAACGAAAAATGCAATTGAAAATGGCGCAACGGAAATCGATATGGTAATCAACGTAGGAGCGTTAAAATCAGCAAATGACGCTTTCGTTGAGCAAGATATTAAAGAAGTTGTAGAAGCGGCTAAAGGAAAGGCATTAACAAAGGTAATTATCGAAACATCATTATTGTCAGAAGATGAAAAAGTGCGAGCATGTAAGCTAGCAAAATCAGCTGGTGCAGATTATGTTAAGACATCAACTGGGTTTTCTGGCGGAGGAGCAACAGTAGAAGATGTAAAATTAATGCGCGAAACGGTTGGTTCTGATTTGGGAGTAAAGGCTTCTGGCGGAGTTCGCGATTTAGAAAGCACGCAAGCAATGATCGACGCTGGTGCAACCAGAATTGGAGCAAGTGCAGGGATTGAAATACTGCAAGGTAAGCAAGCTACAACAGATTATTAAACTATTATCATTGCCAAGCCTTAATGAATGAAACCCTTTGTTAACCTTATACTGACAGCCTACAAACTTATCCTTACCGATCAGTGTAAAAAAAGCATTGGAAAATCTGTTGACCAGTTTGTGACAATATATTATAATTACAAAAGGCATGTGATATGAATAGTGTGCCTGTATAATCCTGTTTTATGCTTCGGAGGGAGGGAAATTAGTATGTCAAATACAACTCGCGTTCGTAAAAACGAGTCAATAGAGGATGCTCTTCGTCGCTTTAAACGTAGTGTATCAAAAAATGGTACATTACAAGAATATCGTAAGCGTGAACATTATGAAAAACCAAGCGTTCGTCGCAAGAAAAAGTCGGAGGCTGCTAGAAAGCGTAAGTACTAAAGAGGGAGCATTAACATGACATTACTAGAACAGTTAAATGCAGATATGAAGCAAGCAATGAAGGATAAAGACAAAGAAAAGCTTAGCGTTATTCGAATGGTAAAGGCATCTTTACAGAATGAAGCGATCAAACAAGGTAAAGATTCGTTATCACAGGATGATGAATTAACTGTACTGTCTAGAGAATTAAAGCAAAGAAAAGATTCCCTCCAAGAATTTAAGGCTGCAGGCCGTGATGACCTTGTTGCGAAACTTGATGTAGAAATCAATGTTTTACAAGCATACATGCCAGAACAGTTGTCTGAACAAGAAGTTGATGAAATTGTTCAGCGTACAATTCAAGAAGTTAATGCAACATCAAAACAAGAGATGGGTAAAGTAATGAGTGCAATCATGCCTAAAGTTAAAGGTAAGGCAGATGGTTCAATTGTTAATAAACTTGTACTAAAGCACCTAAATAATTAGCCTGTCATCGTTAATGAAAAATGAACAACCCTTGTCAGTCTTTCTCTGGCAGGGGTTTTTAATATGCATTTTTATTCTTATTCATCACCAATTCTGCTCTTAATTGTGATACTATCAAATTAGGCAAATATATATAGGTTTATTGAAACCAAATAGCATATTGAAACGTATAACTTAGTAAGCAAAAAGGGGGTGATTTTTGTTGTTAAACGGAAAGTACATTACATATTTTTTTGTCGTACTTTTAACAGTAAGTGGTTTTTTCATTGTCACAACGCCTCAGACGTTCGCTGATACCTCAAATGAAGATGAGGCTGTCTATGTTATTCCAATAGAAAATGCAGTAGAACAAGGTTTGCATGCATTTCTTTCAAGGGCTACTGAAAAAGCCGTAAACGACGGTGCGGATTATATCATATTTGAAATTGATACACCTGGTGGTCGTGTTGACGCTGCTGATCAAATAGCAGAATTAATACAGAACCTCGAGATTCCAACTGTATCGTTTATTGTTAATAAAGCTCTATCAGCCGGTTCCTATATCGCATTAAATACCGACACAATTTATATGAAACCGAATTCGACTATGGGTGCAAGCGGTGTAATAAATCAGGATGGAACCGCAGCGAACAAAAAGGCACAATCCGCATGGTTAGCTGCAATGAAAGCTGCTGCTGAATCGCATGGTAGAGATCCTATCTACGCTGCAGCGATGGCGGATCCAGAAATCGACTTACCAGAACTTGGAGCACCTAAAGGTGAATATTTAACGCTTGGACCAAAGAATGCTGTTAGCGTGGGTTATGCAGCTGGTATCGTAAAGGATAGAAACGAGTTATTAAATGAACTAGGTATACAGAATGCAACAATCGTAGAAATGGAACCAACGTGGTCTGAGAAATTGGCTAGATTTTTGACAAACCCAATTGTGATACCAGTTTTGCTAACCATTGCTAGCTTAGGTTTAATTGTGGAAATTTTTTCACCTGGATTCGGAATACCGGGTATCATCGGGATTTTGTCATTAGTTTTATTCTTTTACGGTCATGTTGTGGCTGGGTTAGCTGGAATGGAAGCAATAATTTTATTAATACTAGGTATTGTTTTAATAATAGCTGAATTTTTTGTTCCTGGTGGAATTGTCGGAGTCTTAGGTATTGGTTGTGTAGTAGCGTCTTTGTTTATATCAGGTCAAGATATTGGTCATATGACTATGAGCATAGGAATAGCCTTTATTATCTCCATTATTGCATCAGCTATTTTATTTCGTACCATTGGACTCGAAAAAGGTTTCTTCAGGCATTTAATTTTAAAAGATAAAACTTCTACTGAGCTTGGTTATGTATCATCAATTAACCGTCTGGAATTAATTGGACTTGAGGGTATTACTGTTACACCACTAAGACCGTCCGGAACAGCAAAGTTTGATGACGAACGTTTAGATGTAGTTTCTGAAGGCAGTTTTATTCAGAATGAGAAAGCAATAAAAATCGTTAAGGTTGAAGGATCTCGTATTGTAGTAAGAGAAATAAAATATAAAAATTAATTTGGAGGAATGAAAATGGAATTACAACAATTTATGCCGTTAATTATTATAGGTATTATCTTAATTGTTATTGCAGTGTTGTTTACTTTTATTCCAGTAATGCTTTGGATTAGTGCTTTGGCAGCTGGAGTAAAGGTAGGTATTTTTACATTAGTTGGTATGCGTTTACGTAGAGTAGTCCCATCAAGGGTAATTAATCCACTTATTAAGGCGTATAAGGCTGGCTTAGATTTAACTACGAATCAGCTAGAGAGTCACTATTTAGCCGGTGGTAATGTAGATAGGGTGGTTGATGCATTGATTGCTGCACACCGAGCAAATATCGAATTACAGTTCGAACGTGGTGCGGCCATTGACCTTGCAGGAAGAGACGTATTAGAAGCTGTTCAAATGAGTGTTAACCCGAAAGTAATTGATACTCCTTTCATTGCTGGTATTGCGATGGACGGTATTGAAGTGAAAGCAAAAGCACGTATTACAGTTAGAGCCAATATTGACCGCCTAGTTGGTGGTGCTGGTGAAGATACAGTAATTGCTCGTGTTGGTGAAGGTATCGTAAGTACGATTGGTAGCTCAGATACACATGCTAAAGTTTTGGAAAATCCGGACAGCATTTCCCGTACTGTTTTAGACCGAGGACTTGATGCTGGTACTGCATTCGAAATCTTGTCTATTGATATTGAAGATATTAACATTGGTAAAAATATTGGTGCTATACTACAAACCGATCAAGCGGAAGCTGATAAAAGTATTGCTCAAGCTAAAGCAGAGGAAAGACGTGCAATGGCAGTTGCGCAAGAGCAAGAGATGGTCGCACGTGTACAAGAAATGCGTGCATCGGTTGTGGAAGCAGAAGCAGATGTTCCAAGAGCACTTGCAGAAGCATTGCGTTCTGGAAATCTAGGTGTAATGGATTATATGAATTATAAAAACATTGACGCAGATACAGATATGCGCGAAACAATTGGAAAGCTTTCAGAAGAAAATCAAGATGATAGCGGTAAGTAAAAATTGCGTAACACGTTAGGAGGGGTATAATGGAAGTGCTTTTTGATACGATTTTTGGGAATATACTTGTTATATTGGCTATTATTGGTGGTATTGCAGGATTTATAAAAGATCGTAACAATAAAGATGCCGACTCAAGTAGGCCCTATTCAACCCCAACCCCAACTCCTACACCATCTGGTGGTTACAATCAGGCTAACTATGAGGAAGTAGCAGAAATTGGAACGGGATCGTTGAACACCAACCACTCAGACATCAGTCATCGTGCAATAGAAGGTGGAGAACATGACGCAATTGTAAAGCGTTCACGACTTGAAGCAACCAGTAGTGTAAAAAAGAAAAATAAGATGAAAAGACAAATGAAGCAAAGCTTATCAAAACAAGGGCTTGTGAATGGTATAATTATGTCAGAAGTGTTAGGGCCACCTCGTGCAAAGAAGCCATAAAAAAAGTACTAAATGAACGAAAAAAATAACGGATTTTTTGCCTCCCAAATTATTATTGGGAGGCTTTTTCATGTTCTTATTTAGCAAAGTGATTCATAAATATGAATGGGAGAGGAGGTTGCACCTTTGACAAAAAAACATCAACGAATCCTACCTTGGATTATGAATCAATTTGCACTTCCTTCTGATATAGCCTCAGATCTACCGAGAGTAACCATACTGGGTCAGCTTCATGTGTATATCGAAAACCATAAAGGGTTAGTTGTTTATTCAGATACTGAACTAACTTTAAAAACTAATTCAGGACTCATTAAAATTTCAGGCACAGGCTTTGTACTTAAAATGATGCTACCACAGGAGCTATTACTGGAAGGAAAAATTAATGACGTAACCTATATAAACCATTAATAAAGGAGGTAGCAATGAAACAAATACAAGGAGCTTTTTTTACAGGCTATGTGACAATTTTAGTAGAAGGTTCAAGACCAGAATTATTTTTACAATATTGTGCTGAACAGGAAATACAGGTATGGAATATCAAAAAGGAATCACGAGCAGTATGCAAAGCAAATGTTCGACGAAGTGATCTTTCTAAAGTGGATGAATTCCAACAAAATGAAGCCTATACTATTACAGTTGTACATGATTTTGGGTTGCCTTATCTTGTGAAAAAATTAATAGGCAGAAAGGAGCTTCTTATTAGTATAGGAGTTTGTTTCCTGCTGATTTTGTATTTATCAAATATTGTTTGGGATATTAAGATTAATGGTGTGCCAAAAGAAATTGAAAAAAAAATCACGAAACAATTAAACAATTACGGAGTACATAGGGGTGCCTTACGATTTTCTATAGAATCCCCTAGCGTCATTCAACAAAAACTATTACACGATATACCTGAGCTTCTATGGGTTGGCGTGGAAAAAAAAGGGACAACCTTTCAATTGGAAGTAGTTGAAAAAACAATAGTAGAGAAAAAAGAAGTGAATGGACCGAGCAATCTTGTTGCCACTAAAGAAGGTGTGATTAGCTATATCTACATCTCAAAAGGTAAACCTAAGGTTGAAGTAAATGATTACGTCAAGCCTGGTAAAATACTAGTGTCTGGTAATCTTCGAGAAGGTGAAAAAGACGCGGAACCTGAATTAGTGGAAGCTGAAGGACAAGTAGTTGCAAAAACATGGTATGAAGCAACAGTAACAGTGCCATTAGAAGTAGAATATCAAGAATTGACTGGTGAAAATGATAAAAAACTATACCTATCGTTAGGCAACGTACAAGTTCCATTCTGGGGATTCGGATCAAGCGACTTTGAACATACGCAAACGGATATAAATCGTACACCTATTCATTTCCTTAAGTGGGAGCTACCGATAAAAATAATTGAATCTATTCGACATGAAAAAACGTATATAAAAGAGAAGCGAACAAAAGATGAAGCAATTGCAATAGGTAAAGAACAGGCAAAGAATGAATTGTTATTACGTCTTGATGAAGATGCAAAAGTTATTTCCCAAAAAGTTTTGCATGAAAGTACTGGTAATGGTAAAGTTAAATTAATCTTATATATGACGGTTGAAGAAAATATTGCCAAATCCGTACCTATAAATCAAGGAGATTGAATATGTCAACAAACTTAAACACGATTGATTTACAGCTAGAAAACCCAAACGAGGCACTAGCATTATTTGGGACAAATGATAAAAATTTAAAGCAAATAGAAGATAAACTGAATGTATCAATTGTATCACGCGGAGAACATGTGAGTGTTTCCGGTTCGCCTGAGGCTAATTCCATTGCCCAAGATATCCTATTAGCGTTACTTTCGGTTATCCGTAAAGGTTTAACGATTGCTGAACGTGATGTGGTCTATGCAATAGAGCTTGCTAAAGAAGGAAAAATAAATCAATTTGAAACATTATTTGAAGATGAAATTACAAAAAATACGAAAGGAAAACCAATTCGAGTAAAAACGTTGGGACAAAAAAACTACATTGCTGCTATTAAAGCAAATGACTTAGTATTTGGTATTGGACCAGCAGGTACAGGTAAGACATATTTAGCTGTGGTAATGGCAGTACACGCTTTGAAGAATGGACTTGTTAAACGAATAATATTAACTCGTCCAGCAGTGGAGGCAGGTGAGAGCCTAGGATTTCTGCCTGGTGATTTAAAAGAAAAAGTAGACCCATATTTACGACCATTGTACGATGCTTTGCATGACGTTTTAGGTGCTGAACACACATTACGCCTAATAGAACGCGAAACGATTGAAATTGCTCCACTTGCATATATGCGTGGACGAACACTCGATGATGCATTTGTAATACTTGATGAGGCACAAAATACAACACCTGAGCAAATGAAAATGTTTCTCACGCGTCTTGGGTTTGGGTCGAAAATGGTTGTCACTGGTGATGTAACGCAGGTAGACTTACCAAAAGGTGTAAATTCAGGTCTACGTATTGCAGATCAATTGCTAGCAAAGGTTAAAGGAATTTCATTCATTCACTTAACACAGACAGATGTTGTGCGCCATCCGCTAGTGCAGCGGATTATTGCAGCATATGATAATTTAAATACTACTAATAAGCCCCAATAATTGGGGCCTTATTTCTACACTTGGGGTGATAGAAGATGAAACTAAATACCTTAATAAAATCATTAGTAGCACTAAAGTCCAAATGGGTTTACATCGTTTTACCTATGTTATTATTAGGGATTCTATTTTTCCTCATGACCGTAAATAACGTACATACTGAAACATATGATATTGAACGATTTACTAGTGCGAAAGAAACAATTCGTTCACCGATAACAATCGAAAATGAGCAGGAAACAAAACAAAAAACGAGAGAAACCGTTCAGTCAGTCGATGATCGGTATAACATATCAAAAGAAATTAACGAAGAACAAATTAATTACATAAACGAAATTTTTGATGCAATTGCTAAAATAGAAGAGAAAAAATCAAAAGCATTACCTGGATCAGGAGAAAGTGAAGGGGCGATAATTTTAACGAGCAAAGATAAAGTCCAACATCTTCAGCAAATTCTTTCTCCGGAAATTATCGAAGCTATCGATGATGGTGTATTAATGCGATTGGTTGAGGCAACACCCGAGGAACGCCAAAAAGGCAAAGAAGTTTTTGTTGAGGCAGTAAAAGAAGTACTCGTTAACGGTGTACGAATGGAAAATGTTAATAGTGCAACAAATGAAGTTAAACAATCATTAACCTATGCTAAACTAGACACGGACGTAAGACAGGCCTTAATTACACTTAGTGACTTTGCAATCGTTGAAAATTCCTTTTATGACGTTGAAAAAACCTTAAATGCCCGAAAAGAAGCAGCAAATAACGTTGATCCAGTGATCATTCGTGCAGGTGAAATAATTGTTCGTGAAGGGCAAACAATTACAAATGAATTGTACGAAGAGCTAAAGCTAGTTGGTCTTTTGAATAATGAGCGAAATGTCTATCCGATAATTGGACTTGCTTTACTTATCTTATTAATTATTAGTGTCATCACTTACGAAATGTACCTACTAGATAAACAAAATAAATTAGATAGTGGAAAAATTGCGTCGATAGTACTCATTAGCTTTATTGTTGTCTCGATGATGAAAGTCGTAAGTCTATTTACCACACAAGTAAATCAATTATTTTTTGTTGTTCCAGTAGCAACAGGAGTATTGTTAATAAAACAACTTATCCAAGAGCGGTTAGCAATTGTTTTAGCCGGGTTATATGCTGTATTAGGAAGTATAATTTTTAATAGCCAGATACCTGGCTCTTTGAATATTGAAGCAGGTATTTATTTCTTCTTTTCACAACTTGCCGGAATCATTTTTTTGATGAATGTAAAAGATCGATTGGCCATCTTAAAAGCAGGAATTGGTATGAGTGTAGTAAACGTGATTGCTGTACTAATATTTTTATTTCTATCCTTTGAGAAATATACCTGGAGTGACTTAATTATTCAGTCTGGATTAGGACTTAGTGCCGCGATTCTGTCAGTTGTATTTACCATTGGATTGCTTCCATTCTTTGAAACTGGATTAGGTATTTTATCAGATAGCAAATTATTATCATTAGCTAGTCCAAATCAGCCTTTATTACGAAAAATATTAACAGAATCCCCAGGTACATATCATCATTCAGTGATGGTAGCAAACTTGAGTGAAACAGCTTGTGACGCAATAGGTGCAAATGGATTGTTGGCGAGAGTTGGTGCTTATTATCATGATCTTGGAAAAACAAAGCAAGCCCATTTTTTTATTGAAAATCAATTATCGATAAAAAATCCTCATGATCATATGAACCCTAAAGACAGCGCTGATATTATCATTAGTCATCCTTACGATGGAGCTGAAATGTTAAAAAAGCACCGATTTCCAAAAGAAATTATCAATATAGCAAAAGAGCATCATGGTACGACTTTGTTAAAGTATTTTTATTACAAAGAGAAGGAAAAAAATAAAAATGTAAGTGAGGATATGTTCCGATATCCTGGGCCAAGACCAAGAACCAAAGAGGCTGCAATCGTCTGCATTTGTGATTCAGTAGAAGCAGCGGTCCGTTCATTAAAAGAGCCAACCGAATCAAAAATAGAAGAGATCGTATCATCGATTATTAATGATCGATTGATGGATGGTCAGTTAGACGAATCTCCATTAACACTGCATGAACTTAAGAAAATTAATCGTACTGTATGTGAAGCACTTAAAGGCATTTTTCATTCAAGAATTCAATACCCAACAAAGGAGGCAAAGTAGTTATGTATATCGACTTTCATGATAAAACGAACAAAGTAACGAGTGATTATATTGATATGCTACAACGGCTGTTAACGTTTGCAGCAGATAGTGAAGGAATCACACAAGAAGCTGAAGTTTCTGTCAGCTTTGTAACAAATCAAGAAATACAAGAGTTAAACCGTAATTACAGAGGAATCGATAAACCGACTGATGTCATCTCATTTGCATTGCAAGAAACGATGGAGGATGAATTGAACATTGTTGGCGAAGATATGCCGCTAGTTTTAGGAGATATCGTTATTTCCATTGAACGTACGATTGAACAAGCAGAAGAGTATAACCACTCATTTGAACGTGAACTGGGCTTTCTGACGATACATGGATTTCTTCATTTGTTAGGCTATGATCATTTGAAACCAGACGATGAAAAAGTAATGTTTAAAAAACAAGAGGATATTTTACATGCCTTCGAACTTGACCGATAAATCAAGAAAAAAATCAATTGGTTTTTCTTATGCTTGGAATGGTATAGTGGAAATGGCGAAGAGCGAACGAAATTTTCGACTACATTTAGTGGCAACGTTTTTCATACTAATAGTAGGCTTCATCGTTAGTCTTACAAAATCGGAATGGTTAATTGTTATTCTTGTAATCGGAATTGTTCTCGTTGCAGAAACTACAAATACTGCCATCGAAAAACTAATTGATTATCTACGGCCAGAAATACATCCTTCAGCAAAAATAATTAAAGACATAGCAGCTGGTGCTGTATTAATTGCTGCTATAATGGCATTTATTATTGGATGTATGATTTTTGTTCCAAAATTGTATCGTTTATTTATGTAAAAAAACTTGTTCAAAAAGAACAAGTTTTTTTAGCTGCGATTTTTTCTAATACGTTATTGAAGTAAATTGTAAACTAGTGAAAACTTAGATTTAGCGTCGAACGCTACGGAAAAACACTGCGCTTTCCGTGGGTAGCTGATGAGCCTCCTTGCCCCGGCAAAGGGTATGCCGACGTTGTCCGCAAAGGACGGTTTTAGTCGGCCTTCCTTAGACGCTCTGCGGGGTCTCATCTAGGCTTCTGCTCCCACGGAAGTCTCCGTGTTTTTCCTTCGCTAACATAGATGTTGATTGGAGCGTAGGACAGTCGACTCCTGCGGGAAAAGCAACGGCTGAAGCGTTGCCCGCGGAAAGCGACTGTCCGGAGCGGAAATCAACCTAGCACTTAATTAGTTTCCAGTTTACGGATACTGTGTAAAAAGTTGATATATTAATGAGTGTAAAACTACCATTAGCGAATTAAAATTAACGGACACCAGAGCCCTTATTTGAGCAAATTTAGTGCAAATGTGCATGTTAGCGGACCCAGGATTCCTTATTGAGGTAAAAACAAGTTGAAATCAGTCTTTTTTTACTAAATAAGGAATCCTCTGTCCGCTTGATCTAGAAAACATGACCAAAAAGTAAAAATAAGGGCTTCTGTGTCCGCTACCAAGAGACCACACCACACCAGATCAAGTGAATTAATTTGCAGTTTATACGAAAAAGAGTTTTAAACTTCTCGGAAGTTATGTCAAAAAATGTTGGTAACGATTTTCTTTTCATTTGTTTTGTCGAAAGCGTGAAAGTAGATAGTTTTTATAGTATTATAATTGTAATACAAACAAAACAAGCATCGGAGGTCAGTCATGAACGATTCATTTAAATCAGGATTTATTGCGATTATTGGTCGTCCAAACGTTGGAAAATCAACCTTTATGAACCGGGTTATTGGACAAAAAATCGCAATTATGAGTGATAAACCACAGACAACTAGAAACAAAATACAAGGTGTACTAACAGATAAAGATGCACAACTTGTGTTTATTGACACACCAGGAATTCATAAACCGAAACATCGACTGGGCGATTTTATGGTAAAAATCGCAGAAAACACGTTAAATGAAGTGGATGCCGTTTTGTTTATGATTAATGCGAAAGAGGGATATGGAAAAGGGGATCAATATATATTAGACCGGTTGCAGGAAGTGAAGCGTCCTGTGTATTTAATTATCAATAAGATTGATTTAATTCATCCAGATGAATTATTTCCTTTGATTGAAAACTATAAAGATAAATATCAGTTTGAAGAAGTTATCCCTATTTCTGCATTACAAGGAAACAATGTAAATCATTTGCTAGATGTGTTAAAGCAAAAACTACCGGAAGGTCCACAGTACTATCCGGAAGATCAAGTAACAGATCATCCTGAACGATTTATTATTAGTGAACTGATCCGAGAAAAGGTTTTACAATTAACACACGAAGAAATTCCACATTCTATTGCTGTAGTTATTGAAAATATTGAAAAGAGAGATTCTAACGCTATATTTATTCAAGCTACAGTCGTTACCGAGCGAAAAACCCAAAAAGGAATTCTGATTGGTAAGCAAGGAAATATGTTGAAAAACATTGGAAAAAATGCCCGAAAAGATATTGAAGCACTTTTAGGAACGAAAGTCTATTTAGAGCTTTGGGTCAAGGTTCAGAAAGACTGGCGTAACAAACAGACACAGCTACGAGAATACGGATTCCGTAGTGATGAATATTAAACATGGAAATATTTTTATCTCATGCTTTAGTAATGTGTGGTCAAAATAATAGCAAGTACTTAAATCAATCATAAAAAAGAAAGGTGGGGTTTCTTGTGATCGACTTAACCTGGAAACTTTTTAGTCATACAGGAAACATTGAAACCTATTTATTATGGAAAGAGTTAGAAAATGATTCAAGTATTCAGGATCCCGCGCAAAGTGAGAACAAAGTAGATAAAGATATAAATGCAATAGATAGGTTATAATGCACGTTGAAAGAAAGTAAAGGTGAAACTGTGTGCTTGAAAAATTGGAAGGAATTGTTATCAAAACACAGGATTATGGGGAAACGCACAAAATTATAACAGTTTTTAGTAGAAAAGCTGGTAAGATTACTGCTCTTGCTAGAGGAGCCAAAAAAACAAAAAGTCGAATGGCTGCCGTAACGCAGCCATTCATTCATGGGGAATATTTATTGTATTTGAATAAAGGGTTAAGCACCATCCAACAAGGAGATGTCATTAACTCTAATCGAGCTATACGAGAAGATATAATGAAAACGGCGTATACCGCATATATTGTTGAACTTACTGACAAATTGGTTGACGCTAATGAACCTGATCACTTATTATTTGACCAATTGATGCGTACAATCGAGTACATCGCAACTAATGAGGACGCTGAAATACCGATAATAATGTATGAACTTAAACTGTTTAAAAAGGGTGGCTTTGCACCAACAGTTGATACGTGTGCCAACTGCGGAAGCTTTAATGATCTGGTAAGTTTTTCGATTGCTGAGGGCGGATTATTGTGTAATAGATGTATGTCAATTGATCCGAACGCTATTACTTTACCGCAACCTTTACCTAAACTTCTTCGCATATTTTCGGAGGTAGGACTAGAACAGGTAGGTTCAATTGCAGTAAAGGAAGCAAATAAGCAGTTGCTACGTAAGCTATTAGATACTTACTATGATCAATACGGCGGTTACTTTCTTAAGTCAAAAAAATTTTTGAAACAAATAGATAAACTAAAGTAAAAGGTCTGTTTGACAAACATCGACCGATGGATTATTATTTGTACATATTAAAATGAATTGTGCAATGAGGGAGAAAAGTACCGGTTATATCCTATGAAAAGCGAACCTAGGATAGTGGAAGCTAGGTGATAGAGTAGCCAAGAAAGGAACTCCTGAGCATACGGAATAAAGTGGCTCGAATACGAGCAAGTAGGGTGGAACCGCGGATAAAAAAATCCGTCCCTATGTCTAGCAAAACTAGGCATAGGGACGGATTTTTTATTTTATTGAAGAGGAGAATTTAGATGAGTATTCAACAAATGATATTAACCTTACAATCCTATTGGTCAAACCAAAATTGCATTTTAATGCAAGCGTACGATGTTGAAAAAGGTGCTGGAACAATGTCCCCAATGACGTTATTACGCAGTTTAGGACCCGAACCTTGGAATGTAGCATACGTAGAACCGTCAAGAAGACCAGCAGATGGCAGATATGGTAAAAACCCGAACCGCCTTTACCAACATCACCAATTTCAAGTAATCATGAAGCCTTCACCTGATAATATCCAAGAGCTATATCTGGATTCGTTGAAAGCTTTAGGAGTAGACCCTTTGAAACATGATATTCGCTTTGTAGAAGATAATTGGGAAAACCCAACTCTCGGTGCAGCTGGTTTGGGCTGGGAAGTATGGTTAGATGGGATGGAAATTACACAATTTACGTATTTTCAACAAATTGGTGGTTTAGAGGCGAATCCAGTTACTGTCGAACTTACATATGGACTGGAGCGTTTAGCGTCATATATACAGGACAAAGAAAATGTTTTTGATCTAGAGTGGACAGATGGCGTTACAGTCAGAGATATCTTTTTACAGCCTGAATATGAGCATTCCACGTATACGTTTGAGGAGTCAAATACTGATATGCTTTTCGATCTGTTTTCAAAGTATGAGCAGGAAGCAAAAGCAATTATGGAAAAGGGGTTAGTATTCCCTGCTTATGATTACGTGTTGAAATGTTCTCATACGTTTAACTTGTTAGATGCGAAAGGTGTTATCTCAGTTACGGAACGAACCGGTTATATTGGACGAATAAGAAATTTGGCTAGAACGATTGCGAAAACGTATGTTGCGGAACGGGAAAAACTCGGTTTTCCAATGCTCAAAAAGGAGGAGCAATAATGACAAAGGATGCCTTATTTGAAGTAGGACTAGAGGAATTACCTGCACGATTTATTGATGACGCAGAAAATCAATTAAAGGGAAAAACCGAAAAGTGGTTAGACGAACTACGTCTTTCCTATGAAAAAATAGAGTCATTTTCTACACCTAGACGATTAGCGGTATTAATTAGAGGGATTGCCGAATCTCAAGAGACAGTTGAGGAGGAAGCAAAGGGACCTGCTCTAAAAATTGCCAAAGACAAAGAGGGTAATTGGACAAAAGCGGCTATCGGATTCACAAAAGGCCAAGGAAAAAATGTCGATGATATCTATACAAAGGAAATTAATGGCACGGAATATATTTTTGTACAAAAACGTATTGAAGGAGAATCTACAAAAAATCTCCTGATGAATTTCCATACCATTATCGAATCAGTACAATTTCCTAAAAATATGCGTTGGGCCGAACAAACAATGCGTTACGCTAGACCAATTCGATGGATTGTAGCACTTTATGGTGATGAAGTAGTTCCATTTGAAGTAGCAGGAGTAGCTACTGGAAACAAGACATACGGACACCGATTTTTAGGAAGTGCCATTACACTATCATCGGCTGGAAGCTATGAAGCAGATCTAAAGCGTGATTTTGTGATTGCTAACGCGAAAGAAAGAGAAAAAATTATTGTTGGTCAGCTAAATGAGCTAGAAAAAGAGCATCAATTTAATGTCGTTGTGGAAGCTGATTTATTGCAGGAGGTAAGAAACCTTGTTGAATACCCTACTGCATTTGTTGGCACATTCGATCAGGAATTCTTAAACCTTCCAAACGAAGTCTTAATAACGTCAATGAAGGAGCACCAAAGATATTTTCCAGTAAAATCTACTGACGGGAAGTTATTATCTTCTTTCATTGGTGTTCGAAACGGAAACCAAGAATATATGGATATGGTAACAAAAGGAAATGAAAAAGTTATCCGAGCACGTCTTTCAGATGCCGACTTTTTCTACGAAGAGGATAAAAAGCATAACATTGATTTCTATCTAGAAAAATTAGAGCGCGTTGTATTTCAAGAGAAGTTAGGGACTATTACTGAAAAAGTAAATCGAGTTGTGAAAATTACCGAAAATATCGCAAAGGCTTTACACGTTGAAAAAACAACCTCAGATCTAGCTATGCGTGCGGCCGAAATCTGTAAATTTGACCTTGCAACTAATATGGTGAACGAGTTTACCAATTTACAGGGTGTAATTGGTGAAAAATATGCTCTTCATAACAATGAAAACCCAAGTGTTGCGCAAGCGGTAAGAGAACATTATTTGCCCCTCCAGTCAGATGATCCACTTCCTACGTCATTAGTGGGGTCAATTGTTAGCGTCGCTGATAAATTAGATACAATTGTTGGGTGTATATCAATTGGATTAACACCAACTGGTTCTCAGGATCCATATGGATTACGTCGACAAGCCGTCGGGATATTGCGAATATTAATGGAATCAAAATGGCCACTAGCTTTGGAAAAATTAATCTCTATTACCCGTAATATTTATCAAAAAGAAGAGATCGAACAAGATGATAGCGAAACAGTAACGAAGAACGTAACAGAGTTTTTCCGGTTAAGAGCAAATCATGTCATGAAACTGAACAATATAGAATCCGATATTATCGATGCAGTTACGCATAACGAGATTGGCGTTTTTCATTATGCTGTGGAAAAAGCAACAGTTCTTGCTGATAAACGTGTAAAAGAAGCGTTTAAACCAGTAAGTGAATCACTTATGCGAGTTCTGAATCTGTCAAATAAAAGTGCTGAAAATACGGAACTTAACCAATCATTATTTGAGACAGACTCTGAAAAAAAATTATTTACTCACTATAAGGAAGTCAAACCCAAATTTATCGAAGCGAATGAACAAAAGTTAGCTGTGGAAACATTAGACTATCTAGCCATGTTAAGTGACCCTATCCATGATTTTTTTGAAAATAATATGGTTATGGCCGATGACGAACAATTAAAACGTAATCGATTAGCATTACTTAAGAATATTGCAGTTTTAATCAATGACTATGCAGACTTAACAAAAATTGAATGGAAGCAACAATTTTAATCATTCTATCTTTTCCATCCGAAATAGTCTATAATATTTAGAAATAGTATGACATAATAGGTGTGTAGGTGGTGGGAAAGTGGACTTATCGAATAGACAAGAGAAAATTATTGATATCGTAAAAGAAAATGGTCCAATTACTGGTGAGAATATAGCACAACAACTAGACTTAACAAGAGCAACATTACGACCTGATCTCGCAATATTAACAATGGCAGGTTTTCTGGACGCACGTCCGCGTGTTGGTTATTTTTTCACCGGTAAAACAGGCTCAGAACTATTAACGGAAAAAGTAAAAAAATATAAGGTCGGGGATTTTCAATCAATACCGATTGTGGTGAATGAAAGTGCTTCCGTATATGATGCAATTTCAACTATGTTTTTAGAAGATGTCGGGACATTATTTGTAGTTGATAAAAAGACACGCTTAACAGGAGTACTGTCACGAAAAGATCTATTACGAGCAAGTATAGGGAATCAGGATTTAACCAATGTACCTGTACATATTATTATGACGCGAATGCCGAATATTACCTTCTGTAAAAAAGATGACTTGTTATTAGATGCTGCAAATAAATTGATCAATAAACAAATTGATGGACTACCGGTAGTCAGAGAAACGGATGCAGGAAATGAAATTGTTGGTCGAATTACGAAAACCACTATTACAAAAGCTTTTGTTGAATTAATTATGGATGATCAATTATAGAGGAGGAGCATAATTTATGGGAAAGAAACCACTTGTTTATGTTCTATCAGATTCTGTTGGAGAAACTGCAGAATTAGTTATAAAAGCAGGTTTAAGTCAATTTAACGGTGGAGAATATAAAATTCATCGTATTCCATATGTGGAAGATAAAGAAATTATCGATGAAACACTACAACTTGCTAAAGAAAAAGGAGCAATTATAGGATTCACATTAGTAGATCCTGATTTACGCAAATATTTAAACAGTGAAGCAGAAAAATTAGAAGTAGAAGCAATCGATATTATGGGTCCGATGATGCAATCAATGGAACGCGTTTTTAATACATCTCCTAGGCTTGAAGCAGGGTTGGTACACCAACTTGACGAAGATTATTTTAAACGTGTGGAAGCAATAGAATTCGCCGTAAAGTATGATGATGGTCGTGATCCGCGAGGTATATCTCGTGCAGACATTATATTAATTGGCGTATCAAGAACATCTAAAACTCCATTATCACAGTATTTAGCACATAAACGATTGAAAGTAGCCAACGTACCGTTAGTGCCAGAAGTTGATCCACCCGATGAGTTATTTATGGTAGATCCAGAAAAATGTATTGGGTTAAAAATAACACCTGATAAGTTAAATGAAATAAGAAAAGAACGATTGAAGGCACTTGGACTTGGAGATAAAGCCACCTATGCTAACTTAAATCGTATTCATGAGGAACTTGCCTTCTTTGATAAAGTTGTTAATAAAATTGGATGTAAGACGGTTGATGTTTCGAACAAGGCTGTAGAAGAAACAGCAAATAGTATCTTACAAATGATCAAAAAGTAACCAGAATCTAGTAAAGCATTCTACGTACTGACACGTAGAGTGCTTTACTGATTGGCTTTGAAATCATGTATCAGTATTTAATACTAGTAATTTAGTAAAATATCATATATAATTAGTTTTTGTGTCAACAAGATGCATGTATTCTGTCTATATATAGTGAAAAAATATCCACAATAAAGAAGGATTCTTTTTCTATTATGTAGAATAAATAGTACATGCAGTATCTTTCATTTTAAATCTATATGATCAAAGGAGGTTTACGTATTAACTCCATGAGCAATAATAGTAAAAATGATTGGTATAAAATAAGTTAGCAGTTAATAGAAAATCTAAATTAGAAATTCCTTCTAAAGTTACTTACAGGATAGAAGGACATTTTTTTCGGCTTTTGAAAAAATATTGTCGAATCATGCAGGTTTTTACTCAAACTATCTAGAATAATAAAATATGGTGGTATATATGCCAAATCAAATTCCAGAAGAAATTATAGAAGAAGTACGGAAAGCGAATGACATTGTTGATGTAATTGGTGAATATGTACAACTTAAAAAACAAGGAAGAAACTATTTTGGTTTATGCCCTTTCCATGGGGAAAAAACCCCGTCCTTTTCTGTCACACAGGAAAAACAAATTTTTCACTGCTTCGGTTGTGGAAAAGGTGGAAATGTTGTGACATTTTTAATGGAAATGGAAAAATTTTCGTTTTATGAAGCATTACAGTTTTTGGCTGAAAGAAGTGGTATATCCTTACCAGAAACGCGTACGAATGAAAATAGTTCTTTTTCAGAGGAAAATCAACGCGTACTTTCAGCATATGAATGGTTAACCAAGTTATATCATCATCTTTTACGATTTACAAAGGATGGAAAAGAGGGATATTCCTATTTCCGAAATCGGGGAATAAGTGATGAAACTGCTGATTTATTCCAACTTGGATTTGCACCAAACAATCATGACTTTACAGCAGAATTTCTCAAAAAAAAGGGATTTCATCAACAGGTACTTGTTAAAGCAGGTTTAGTATCGTTGCAGTCGGATAATAAAGTAACAGATCGATTTCGTGGAAGAGTTATTTTTCCCATACGAAATCATCTAGGAAAAACGATTGCATTCGGTGGAAGAACCCTTTCAAATGAGGAACCCAAGTATTTAAACAGCTCAGAAAGTGAATTGTTCCAAAAAGGAAGATTATTATATAACTTCGATTTGGCTAAAAAACATATCCGAAAAGAGCGTGAAGCTGTTTTACTTGAGGGGTATATGGATGTAATTTCTGCATACCAAGCTGGCGTAAAAAACGCCATTGCAACGCTTGGTACGTCTTTAACGACAAATCAAGCAAGATTATTAAAACGTTATGTAGATACAGTAATCATTTGTTATGACGCAGATGAAGCTGGGATAGAGGCTACTTACAAAGCTGCAAACATTCTACGAAATGAAGGCTGTCGAGTAAAGATAGCTCGTCTAAAAACCGGAATGGATCCGGATGATTATATAAACGCATACGGTGACATTGCATTTCAAAATGAAGTGATAAAAGCAAGTGAAACGTATATATCTTTTTATATGCGTTATATTAAAAAAAGCTATAATTTAAGCCTAGAGGATGAACGATTTCAGTATATAAATAACGTCCTCAAGGAACTTGCGATGATTGATAATTCCATTGAACGGGAATATTACTTAAAAGAGTTAAGTAATGAATATACTATTTCAATGGATACTTTACAACAAGAATTGGCTACTCATCGTAAAGAAGTAGGAAGAATCAAGGATAAGAGCGACAAGAACAGATATACTAATAAAGCAGATAGAAGTCGTACCAAAAAGATATTACCTGCTTTTCAAAATGCTGAAAAACACCTAATTGCATATATGTTGAAAGATATAGCCATAACTGATAGAGTGCAGGAGGAAATAGGTATAGCTTTCAATATGGATGCACATAAAATAATAGCAACGCATTTATATGCATATTATGAAGAAGGTAACCAAGCAGATGTTAGTAATTTTATTGAAAAAATTACGGATCAGGATATTAAAAATATCGTTATCGAAATCGCAATGATTAATACGGATGAGAATATTAGTGATAAACAGATTAATGATTACATCCGATTTATCCGTGCTGAAACGAACGATGTCGCTACTATTAAGGTTTTAAAAGAAGAACAACGATTAGCCGAACAACAACAGGATGATAAAAAAGCATTGGAAATCGGATTACAAATCCTTACTATCCAAAAGCAGCTAAAAAATTCAAATTGATATATATGAAGTATGGAAGGAGGGGGACTCATGGCCGAAAACATGCCTTCACAAACAAAGGATAATGAAAACGAATTAACCCTTGAACAAACAAAAGAACAACTAGTAGAAATGGGTAAAAAAAGAGGTACGTTGGCGTATGAAGAAGTTGCTGATCGCTTATCACATTTTGAGATAGAATCAGACCAAATGGATGAATTCTATGAGTACCTAGGTGAACAAGGTGTGGAAGTAATAGGTGAATCGGAAGACGATCCCAATATGCAACAAATATCAAAAGAGGAGACATTTGATCTAAATGATTTAAGTGTCCCACTTGGAATAAAGATAAACGACCCAGTCCGCATGTATTTAAAAGAAATAGGACGTGTTGATTTATTGTCAGCTTCAGATGAAATTGACCTTGCTACCCGAATCGAAAAAGGTGATGAAGAAGCGAAACGTCGGCTAGCTGAAGCAAATTTACGTTTGGTAGTAAGTATCGCGAAACGTTATGTTGGACGAGGTATGTTATTTTTAGATTTAATTCAAGAAGGTAACATGGGTCTAATTAAAGCTGTAGAAAAATTTGATTATCGTAAAGGGTTCAAGTTCAGTACGTATGCAACATGGTGGATTCGCCAGGCAATAACACGTGCTATTGCTGACCAAGCGAGAACAATTAGAATTCCGGTCCATATGGTGGAAACGATAAACAAACTAATTAGAGTACAGCGTCAATTATTACAAGACTTAGGTAGAGAGCCAACACCTGAAGAAATTGGAAAAGAAATGGAGTTAACTCCAGATAAAGTTCGGGATATTCTTAAAATTGCCCAAGAACCAGTTTCTTTAGAAACACCGATAGGAGAAGAAGACGACTCTCATTTAGGTGATTTTATTGAGGACCAAGAAGCAGTTTCTCCATCTGATCACGCAGCATATGAATTGCTTAAAGAACAACTTGAAGATGTGTTAGACACATTAACTGATCGAGAAGAAAACGTATTACGATTACGTTTTGGTCTAGATGATGGCCGAACTAGAACCCTAGAAGAAGTTGGTAAAGTCTTCGGTGTTACCAGAGAGCGTATTCGACAAATTGAAGCAAAAGCATTACGAAAGCTTCGCCACCCAAGTAGAAGCAAGCGATTAAAAGATTTCCTCGAGTAAGAGTTCCTCAGTCATTGACACGGTATGTGTTCAATGACTGTTTATCTTGTTTTTAACAAATATAGTTATAATTAACTATATTAGAGGTGATCATGTATGTCAGAGGATCGAATTACAACGATAATTAATGAGTTGCATTATTGGAAGAAAAATAAAATGTTGCCTGCTGTGTACTGTGATTATCTTCTAGCGTTATATACAAACGGCGAGGAAATTAGTGAGGGAATCGAGAACAAGGAACAACAACAAGCAAATTATATACGTTCATTATTTAGTATAGTTCAATTAATTTTATTAGTTCTGTTGTTACCTATTGCACTCATCATTAATTATAATTCCTTTATTCCAAGCCACATACAGCTTGGTGTACTACTTATTTTTATTCTTTTTTCTTATGGTCAATATAGAAGGTTAAAAAATACACAAAATTTGTTTTATCATCTATCGTTTGCTATTTTCTTGCTGTTAATTTTTTTAACATCTATTTATTTAAGTAATACATATATAGACAATGAGTGGATTACAAAAGGATTCTTATTCATAAATTTTCTATTTTGGTTTATGATAGGAAGGAAAAAGAATATAAAATATCTTCCGGTTGCTAGTATTTTTGGTATACTATTGATGGCATTATTTTTTGTTCTATAATTAGTCACATATTTTCTCTTTAAACTAGGTGAAATATAAAGTAAACTAATTATAGTTAGCGTATTCATTACATTTAAGAGATTACATAAGGAGGAACCACAATGAAGAAAAATCCAGTTATCCCATATGCTATTATTGCAATTATAGGATTATTATTGGTGATTGTTGTATCATTTGTCGGTTTAGATCAGCAAAAAGCTATCGAAGAAGCTGAAAAAGGCGGCGGAGAAAAACAAGAAGAAAGTGCAGGAGGAACTACTGATCCGGAAGCAATTTTTCAACAGAATTGTGCTTCATGTCACGGTGCAGACTTGACTGGTGGAGTAGGACCTAACTTAACTAAAGTTGGAAGTAGATATAGTCAAGAAGAAATTAAAAACATTATTCTTAATGGTAAAGGCACTGGAATGCCAGCAGGATTAGTTCCACAAGCACAAGCAGAAGCACTAGCTAAATGGTTAGCTGAAAAGAAATAAAATAAAGTAAATAATGGAAAAGCTTTCTGGGTTTATACAGAAAGCTTTTTTCCGCTTTATAACGTCAGAAAGTATAAGTTATGGTAGACCTTATAAGAAAAACTTCGGCACTTGCTATTAAGGACTAGGCGAATGCCGAGTTTTTCTAAAAGATATATACTATATTACCTAGGATGGGGAGAACAATGAATCAACAGTTACCAATATCTAAACGTTTACAGAGGATCGCTTCCTATATACCTAAAGATGCTTGTTTCGCTGATATCGGATCGGACCATGCTTATCTACCATGTTTCGTTTGTTTACAGGATAACAAGGCAAGAGCTATTGCTGGAGAAGTGGCAAAAGGGCCATATACAAGCGCAATGGCCACGGTTACAGCGCATAACTTAGAGAGGGTTATTGATGTCCGTCTTGGTGACGGTTTATCTGTTCTAAAGCCCAATGAAGTGGAACAACTAGTAATTGCTGGTATGGGAGGGTCATTAATTAGAACAATACTATCTAATGGGGTTGAAAAACTTGGGCAAGTCCAACGGATCATTGTTCAACCAAATGTTGATGCAAGAACTGTACGAAAATGGTTGAATGATCAAGGTTATGGGATAGTCAAAGAAGAAATAGTCGAAGAAAATGGACATTATTATGAAATTATCGTTGCTGATAAACAAAAGATAAAAGAGATGTTAACCGAAAAAGAATTTCTATTTGGCCCAATATTAATGGGTAATAAAAAGACAAGTGAGTTTTATGAAAAGTGGAGAAGTGAAGAAGCTAAATTAGAACGTGTTTTATCGCAATTGGAGCAGGCCAGTGTACCACAAACTGAAAAACTGAAAAGATTTTCAATGGAACTAATGTGGATAAGAGAGGAGTTGTACGATGAACAAAATCATTAAAAATTGTGATGTATTTCAAGTGATGGAAGATTGGGCACCTAAACACTTAGCGTATGACTGGGACAATGTTGGATTGCAAATTGGTTCATATGACCGAGAATGTACAAAAGTTATGGTAACACTTGATGTTCTAGAATCAGTTGTCGATGAAGCGGTCGAGAAGAAGGTTGACCTAATTATTGCTCATCACCCTTTACTATTTAAATCTATTAAACAAATTAATACCGATGAAACTAAAGGCCGCATTATACAAAAATTGCTCAATAATAAAATTACCGTTTATGCAGCACATACAAATCTTGATACAGCAACCAATGGTGTTAGTGACATGCTTTGTGAGGCACTTGATATAAAAGATCAAAAAATATTAATGGAATCGTCGAAAGAAGCCCTCTATAAATTGGTGGTGTATGTGCCAGCTACACATCTAGATGAGGTAAAGGAAGCTTTAGGAAATGCAGGCGCAGGCCATATTGGTGACTATAGTCACTGTACATTCCAATCAACTGGTGTGGGAAACTTTAAACCCCTTGAAGGAACGAAACCATTTATTGGTGAAAAAGGTAAAACTGCTACTGTTGATGAAGTGAAGATCGAAACGATTGTGCCGGAAAAATTACTCACCACTGTTATAAAGAAGATGAAGCAAGCCCATCCCTATGAGGAGGTTGCTTATGATCTTTTCCGTCTAACCAATGAGGGAACTAAATATGGTGCAGGAAGAATTGCGAACTTGTCCACGGAAATGACATTAAATGATCTTTGCAGCCATGTGAAGCATGCACTAGAGGTTCCAACATTACGTGTAACAGGTGATTTAAATAGATTGGTAAAATCAATAGCAATACTCGGTGGTAGTGGAGCAGATTTTATTCAGATAGCAAAAAACAAAGGTGCCGATGTGTATCTAACAGGAGATATGACCTTTCACGAGGCGCAAGATGCATGGCAAATGGGCTTATCAGTAATTGACCCTGGGCATCACGTTGAGAAAGTAATGAAACAAGCAACATATAGATATCTTAAAAAACAGCATAAAACGAGTAATGTAGAAATCATTATTTCACATTCCAATACAGAACCATTTCAGTTTGTGTAAAAATACGTAAACAAGTGCATGCAGATGAAATATGCTCTATAATGAAAGTAGATAATTTTGTAGTAAAAAGTGCTTTAATGGCATTTAAAGGAGTTTATTAATGAAAAATAAGAATTTTGATCAATTACAGTTCCGACCTTTTCTGTTTGATGTAATAGAAAAATTGCAATTTAAAAATCCAACGCTCATCCAACAAGAGGTTATCCCTGCAATATTGAAAGGCACAAGTGTTATTGGTCAATCACATACAGGATCAGGTAAAACACATGCTTATCTGTTACCAATGTTTAATCAGTTGGACGAATCGAAACAAACGGTTCAATTTGTTATTACTGCACCAACAAGGGAATTAGCTACACAAATCTATAACGAAGTAAAAAAGATAATTCAATTTGCCGATAAAGAACATCATTGGAAAGCAAAATTGCTGGTTGGTGGTACAGATAAACAGAAAATGGTGGAAAAGTTAAAAGAACCACCACACATTATTGTTGGAACGCCGGGAAGAATATTGGATCTAGTAAAAGAGGAAGCAATCTCTATTTATTCGGCAACATCATTTGTCATTGATGAAGCTGATTTAATGTTAGATCTTGGATTTATTGATGATGTAGATCAATTGCTTGTGCGTTCGAGTAGGGATGTTCAATTACTTGTATTTTCAGCGACCATACCGCAACGATTAGAACATTTTTTCAAAAAATATTTAGAAAACCCTTTACATGTTAAAATCGACGATAAGTTATCACCCGAAACAATGGAACATCGACTAATTAGTACAAAACACCGTAATGAAGCGGATATCATTGTGGAGATAGCAAATATAATTAATCCATATCTTGCTATTATATTTACGAATGGAAAAGAGCAAGCGAATCAACTTTCGGAATCTTTACTGGCTAAAGGCTTAGAAGTTGGGATTATTCATGGCGGGTTATCACCGCGTGAACGGAAACGCACGTTAAAAGATATTCAAAATCTCCGTTATCAATACATTGTAGCTACCGACCTTGCATCAAGAGGAATCGATATTAAAGGTGTAAGTCACGTAATTAATGCACAGCTACCAAAAGAAGAAGATTTTTACGTGCACCGAGTTGGGCGTACTGCTCGTGCAGGCATGGAAGGTACTGCTATTAGCCTTTACAATGAAGAAGATATTAAACTTATTAATAAGCTAGAACAAAAAGGTCTAAGCTTTAATTTTTACGATGTTAAAAATGGTGATTGGGTTGAAATGAAGTCCTGGAATGAACGCAATTTAAGAGGAAAAACGGATGCTGATGTTGATAAAGAAGCATGGAAACGTGTGAAAAAAACGAAAAAGGTTAAACCAGGCTACAAAAAGAAAATGAAAAAACAACAAGAGTCTATAAAAAGACGATTAAATAAAACGAAGTATAAGAAAAAATAAAGAAAAACGGGGTGTATACATTGGTTAAAATCGGATCACATGTATCAATGAGTGGGAAAAAAATGCTTTTAGGATCAAGTGAAGAAGCAGTTTCATATGGTTCAAATGTATTTATGGTGTATACTGGCGCACCACAAAATACAAGAAGAAAACCGATAGAGGAATTAAATATTGAGGCTGGACAAGCACATATGAAGGAAAATGGTATTTCAGAGGTTGTAGTACATGCTCCATATATCATTAATATAGGAAACACGACCAAACCTGCTACTTTTGAACTTGGTGTAGACTTCTTACGCAACGAGATAGAACGATCATCGGCATTAGGAGCAAAACAAATTGTTTTACATCCAGGTGCGCATGTGGGAGCTGGAGTAGACGAGGGTATTAAGAAAATTATAGAAGGATTAAATGAAGTATTAGAAAATGATCAGACTATGCAAATTGCACTTGAAACAATGGCAGGTAAAGGAACGGAAATCGGTCGTACGTTTGATGAACTTGCTAAAATTTTTGACGGGGTACGTTTGAATGATAAGCTATCCGTGTGTTTAGATACGTGTCATATTCATGATGCTGGATATGATGTAGTAAACGATTTTGATGGTGTTCTAAATCAATTCGATAAAATTATTGGGTTGGATCGACTTAAGGTAGTTCACGTAAACGATAGTAAAAATGATCGTTCTGCACATAAAGATCGACATGAAAATATCGGTTTTGGATACATCGGATTTGAAGCACTTCATAAAGTTATTTATCATCCACAGCTTACAGAATTACCAAAAATATTAGAGACTCCATACGTTGGGCTTGACAAGAAAAACAAAAAGCCACCATATAAATATGAAATTAATATGATTAAAGAGGGTTCTTTTGACGAAGGGTTAAAAGATAAAATTATGGAACAATAAAAGGGGAAGAGAGCCTATTCAGGTTCTCTTCCTCTTACGTTTTAGAAAAGTGATTGCAATCCGTAAGACTTTACAAGCTCATTAAATAAATTTTGTGCTTTTTTTGCAGTGCGAACATCAGTGATCGTAGCAAGTTCCTTAAAGAGAATTGCGCGCTCTGATTCACTGAACGGATCAAACGGATGGGATCGTATATAAGCAGTTATTTGTTTTGCTTCTGCCTGTGACAGTGAAAACCCATATTTTTTACTATAGTGTAGCAATTCTTCAGGCGAAGTTTGCTTAATTTTATTTGTGATGATTTCCTTCATTATCTTTGACATATTTTCGCTCCTTTATATTGTATGCATATACATGGTATGCAATCGAAACAAAAAGTTTTACAGAACAACTTATATAAAAATAATATGTATTTGTATACTTAATATGCCAATTAACCTCTGCTTAGGCAAAAGGCTATTGCCAATAACTTACACGAAAATTTAACGAGTTAATCCATAAACTAAGTCACACCTCATTTAAAGAAAGCGAGGAATGAAGTTTATGGATCGATATAGGCAGGACGGCCGTGAAAAACCAGAAATGGAAGAAGAAGCACCAGATCACGAAATCAACACTGCCAATTTATACGGTAACACACCTGTTCCAGTGGATACTGATAACCGAGATGAAGAAATGGCACAGGAATTAACAGCAGATGATTTCGATAATCGGGTTAACCACCGCGATGATACGGAAACAAGATCAAACGTAAATAGTGCAGTCGGATGGGTTGCACTAATATTATCCATTGCGTCCTTCTTTTTCATGCCAATTATCCTGGGTGGGGCTGGGATTATTGTTGGATTTATAGCTAAAAGTAGAGATGCAGATACGCTTGGTAATACAGCTATCATAGCTGGTGCGATTTCCATTCTAATTACTTTATTTGTACTTCCATATTTGTAAACAACAGGAGGTTGACTGAGAGTCAACCTCCTTTTTCTGTATATACAGGGATAGAATAGTATTCATACGCTTCTAAAAAATATGGGTCTGTACTTGGGTTAAGCTTCTTAAAATCGTTTATAATCTGCTCTATATCTAATGATTCTGAGGTACTGTAGTTTTCAACTATGGATAATAATGATTGACCAGGTAGGGCCTGGATCTTTACAGAATTGATTTTAATGGTTGTATGTATTTTCTTCTCATCTTGAACTGTAGTTAGGCTGCCAGAGCTAAGATCATGATAAATACTGGTTAAAAGTAGAATGAAAATAAGGTACAGAAAAGATTTTTTAAAAAAATTCATTATTCATACTCCTTTTATGAAACAAATGGTTTCTATATACCGTATAATAGATACAGGAGGGATGGATATGGATATCTTCTCATATCAATGGATCGGGCTAGTTATCACTGGACTAGGGACACTATTTCTTTTAGGCGAAGTTTGGGTTAACATGCGCGGTATATTTGGTTTATTAGGCATCGGCTTCATAACTGTTTATTTTTCAGTTTACTTAGAAACAAGCTCATTTATTATTATGCTTATCATTTATTTCGTTGGTTTATTACTAATTATTATTGACGGGAAACTTTTAAATGATGGTACGCTTGCAACATTAGGTTTAGCATGTATGCTAGTCTCTGTGGCAATTAGTGCTCCAACATTAACCGCTGGATTATATTCTGTTATCGGTGTGTTGGTTGGTGGATTCTCGTCATTACTATTTTTGAAAGTGTTCAAGCATCGAGAAATGTGGTCAAAAATCACTTTAAGAGATAGATTAACTAGAGAAGCGGGATATAATTCTCTGAATGAGGAATACGATAGTTTATTGCATCAAACGGGTATTACGCTGAATAACTTACGACCAGTTGGAACGGTTAGGATCAATGATAAAGATTATAGCGCGGTTTCTAATGGACAATGGATGGTAAAGGATACGAAGATAAAAGTAGTAAAAGTCGATGGAACAAAAATACTTGTTGAGAAAATAGCGAAATAAAACTCATGTAATTGCATGGGTTTTATTTATGGGAATAAAAAAGACAGTTCAATCAAATTACTACTAATAATATAACAGTGAATAAACGAATGTAAATTTAATGTAAATTTTTAAGTTGACACTTTACAAAACACTTACATATCGTTAATAATGGTAACGAATGTGACAAAAATCAACAAAAATTGAAGGGATGGAATAACCATTGGAAATTGATATTCAAAAGCTGATTTTTGAATTTGTTGGCGGACTAGGTATTTTTCTTCTTGGTATTAAATTTATGGGAGATGGATTACAGAAGTCAGCTGGAGATAAATTACGTGATATCCTTGATAAATTCACAACCAATCCTTTTTTAGGTGTATTAGCTGGTATCATTGTAACGATACTAATTCAAAGTAGTTCTGGAACAACTGTTTTAACAGTTGGCTTAGTTAATGCAGGATTTATGACATTAAGACAAGCTATTGGGGTTATTATGGGTGCAAATATTGGTACTACGGTTACTGCATTCATTATCGGTATTGATTTAGGGGAATATGCACTTCCAATTATTGCAGTAGGTTGTTTCTTAATATTTTTCTTTAACAATCAAAAAATAACAAACATTGGGCAAACGATCTTTGGATTTGGTGCACTGTTCTTTGGCCTAGAATTAATGAGCAGTGGAATGCATCCACTTCGATCATTGGAAGCATTTCAAGAGCTAACACTTAATATGAGTCAAAACCCAATTTTAGGCGTAGTAATCGGTACACTTTTTACAGTAATTGTTCAAAGTTCAAGTGCAACTATTGGTATACTACAAGGGCTTTTCGCTGAGGGAGCTTTAGAACTCAAAGCAGCGATTCCTGTCCTATTTGGTGATAATATTGGAACAACCATTACAGCAGTATTAGCGTCGATTGGTGCGAGTGTTGCTGCAAGAAGAGCTGCATTTACGCACGTATTTTTCAACTTAATTGGTACAACTATATTTTTATCGTTGATAGGATTTTTCACTCAATACGTAATGTTTTTACAAGAGCAATTTAATTTAAATGAAGAAATGACAATTGCATTTGCACATGGTAGCTTTAATCTCATTAATACCATTATTCAATTTCCGTTTATTGGTGCACTAGCTTGGTTAGTTACAAAATTAATTCCTGGGGAAGATGTAACGATTGAATATAAACCAAAGCATTTAGATCCAATCTTTATTCAGCAATCCTCATCACTAGCATTAGATCAAGCTAAGATGGAAGTAATCCGCATGGGTGAATATGCTGCACAAGGACTTGAAGAAACAAATCAATATTTGGTCACACACCAAAAGAAGAATGCCGAAACTGCAATGCAAATTGAAGGGGCATTAAACAACCTAGATAAAAAAATTACGGAATACCTAGTTGATGTATCTGCTGGATCTTTATCAGAATCGGAAAGTGAAAAGCATACTGCATTAATGGATTCTGTAAGAGATATTGAACGAATTGGTGATCATTTCGAAAATATTATAGAACTGATTGATTATAAAATTTCTAATAAAGTCAATTTAACTGAACAAGCACAAGAAGATTTAAATAATATGTTCGATTTAACCATTCTTACTGTGAAACAAGCGGTAAGTGCTTTAGATGGAATGAATCGAGAGGAAGCACTTGCGGTCGTCCAAAAAGAGGATGAAATTGACAAAATGGAGCGCAGTTTCCGTAAGAAACATATTATTCGCATGAACGAAGGCTTATGTAGTGGTTCAGCAGGAATAGTTTTTGTTGATATGATCAGTAATCTAGAACGAATCGGTGATCACTCCGTTAATATTGCTGAAGCTGTTTTAGGTGAATAAAATCAGTTTAATTAGAGATTAGCATCTAATTCGGATGCTAATCTTTGATTTTTAGAAATTAAAAATTGAAAAATAATCGAGAAAGTGCTATAGTAATTAATGTTGCTCGAGAGAAGTTGTCCTAGTTATTATGAAATTCTTTAAGAAATATATTGACATATTTCTTTCTACATGGTAAATTATATTTCGTCGCTTGTTGATATTCTATTACATAATGTGACTCATGATTATAGCAGTATGATTTATTTTTTAAGATTATTCCACAGTAGCTTGATCGAACGGTTTTGGTTTTGTGAGATCATGCGAGGAACGTAATTTGTGACGAGTAGACCCAAGTAGGATTATAGCAGTATGATTTACTTTTTTTGATTATTCCACAGTAGCTCAGTGGTAGAGCTATCGGCTGTTAACCGATCGGTCGTAGGTTCGAATCCTACCTGTGGAGCCAAATGGCGGTGTAGCTCAGCTGGCGAGAGCGTACGGTTCATACCCGTGAGGTCGGGGGTTCGATCCCCTCCGCCGCTACCAATTTAATTTAATATATTTTTATGGCGGTCGTGGCGAAGTGGTGAACGCACCGGATTGTGGCTCCGGCATTCGTGGGTTCGATCCCCACCGGTCGCCCCATAAAAAGGACCCTTAGCTCAGCTGGTTAGAGCTATCGGCTCATAACCGATCGGTCGCAGGTTCGAGTCCTGCAGGGTCCACCATTTTAAAACTCGGAGGTATACCCAAGTCTGGCTGAAGGGATCGGTCTTGAAAACCGACAGGCGGGTCAAACCGCGCGGGGGTTCGAATCCCTCTACCTCCTCCATACATAATTTATCTCGGCTCAGTAGCTCATTCGGTAGAGAGCCGCAAACATCCTTGAGTAAGCTTCTATGTGCAGGCTTGCGAGGAGTTCTGCTTCAGAACACGACGAGCACATCTACATTGAATAATCTTCAAAGTAAATTTTAGTCAGTTTGACATTTAACATTATAAATTATTTACGGCTCAGTAGCTCAGTCGGTAGAGCAAAGGACTGAAAATCCTTGTGTCGGCGGTTCGATTCCGTCCTGAGCCATCTTATTAAATCAGTTTATTGAGACTATCTCGATAAACTGATTTTTTCTTTAAAAATATGTTTGAACGCTAAAGATTCGTGAAATAGTATCTAAGGATGCTTTGATAAAGCAATTGTAAAAATATGCATATAAGTTGCATGTCGCTCAAAGCTCTGATAATCTTTCATTAAAAGGGTGAATTTTCACTCCTTTTATTATCATAAATATTAAGGGAGGACGTTTAATCATGGCAAAATTTGAATTACCAGAATTACATTATGCATACGATGCTTTAGAACCAACAATCGATAAAGAAACAATGAACATCCACCATACGAAGCATCATAATACTTACGTTACAAAATTAAATGGTGCGCTTGAAGGTCATGCTGATTTACAAGATAAGTCAATTGAAGACTTAGTAGCAAATCTTGACTCGGTACCAGAAAATATCCGTACAGCAGTACGTAACAATGGTGGCGGTCACGCAAACCATAGCCTATTCTGGAAAGTTCTTTCACCAAATGGTGGCGGGGAGCCTTCAGGTGAATTAGCTGATAAAATTAACAACAAATTCGGTAGCTTTGATAAGTTTAAAGAAGAGTTTGAAGAAGCTGCTAAAACCCGTTTTGGATCTGGTTGGGCATGGCTTGTTGTTAACAATGGTGAGCTTGAAGTTACCAGTACTCCAAACCAAGATAATCCATTAAGCGATGGAAAAACTCCAATTTTAGGATTAGATGTATGGGAGCATGCATACTACCTTAAGTATCAAAACAAACGTCCTGATTATGTTTCAGCATTCTGGAATGTAGTTAACTGGGATGAAGTAACAAAGAACTATAATGAAGCTAAATAAATAATTGTATGAAATGAGCGTAGGGCAATGTGCCCTACGCTTTAATTCTGTTTAAGGCTATCCGCTTGAATATCTCTCGGTGAATTGTTCAAACTAACAAGGAACACAGGAGGAGTAATTCACTATGCAGAGATATAAACAATACATCGTTGAAAAAATAAAAGAAAATCGTGACTTAACCTTTTTATTAGTTATAGGTGGACTTTATTCGTTGGGTTTATTTTTATCTAATACATTTGTGAATATTTATCTTTGGAAACAGTCTGGTGATTACATAACGATTGCACTGTATAATTTAGGGATTTACATCTTTCAGCCGCTTACGTTTATACTAGCCGGAAAGATGGCAAAAAAGGTCGATCGAATTATTGTTTTACGATTAGGGGTAACGTTCTTATCTCTATTTTTTTTGAGTGTATTATTTATTGGAGATGCTGCTTCGTCTTTTCATATCCTTTTAGGTAGTCTTTTGGGAATCGGATTTGGTTTTTACTGGCTTGCATTTAACGTTTTAACCTTTGAGATCACTGAACCGGATACTCGAGACGTTTTTAACGGGTTCCTTGGTGTATTACAATCTTTTGGTGGCATGATTGGACCATTAATCGCAGGGATTATCATTGCTAAAATGGATCAAAATTTTGGTTACAAGACCATCTTTACTGTATCATTTCTAATGTTTATTGGTGCCGTAATCTGTAGCTTTTTTCTAAGTAGGCGACAGGCAGAAGGTGCGTATCACTTTAAACGGATATTACATGAACGAAAACATAATAAGAATTGGAAAAATATTTTACATGCACACGTTTTTCAGGGGCTAAGAGAAGGGATCTTCTTATTTGTTATTGCAATATGGGTATTTATCGCAACTGGTAGCGAGCTCGCACTAGGGATGTTTAATTTATTCTTATCTGGGCTTTCGTTTATTTTTTATTTCTTAGCTACGAAGTTTATAAAACCCAATTTACGAAAAAAAGCAATCTTAATTGGAGCGTTAATTCTTTATTCTGCGGTTTATATCATTATATTTAATGTTAGCTATCCAATTCTTATTGTGTATGCAATATTAATTGGTATTGCTTATCCGATAATCAATGTCCCTTACGCTTCGTTAACCTATGATGTAATTGGAAAAGCGTGGAGGGCACGCGATCTTCGTATAGAATATATTGTTGTCCGTGAATTGTTCGTAAATGCAGGTAGAGTGACTTCTATCGTCATCTTTTTGATAGCTGTTACAGTGATTGATGCTGAAAAAATTATCCCTATATTATTAATTACATTTGGAGCTGGACATTTGTTTATATACTTTTTTGCGAAGGATATCTTTCTTGTGACCGAAAAAGATGAAGAAATTATGAAAAAAGAAGAACTCCCTGATGAAAAAAATCGTTAATAGGCTTAGAAAGTTCCCTTGTAAATGTTATAATGAATTATAACTAAGCTAACTTGTCATTGAAAAAGGGAGATATTAAATGGTTAAAAAGAAAAAGAAGAAGGCTCAACTTCCCTTTCGTCTAAATATATTATTTTTTATTGTATTTTTATTATTTTCTGGTTTGATTTTACGACTTGGAATTGTACAAATAGTGAATGGGGAAGGTTATCAGAAGGAAGTTAATCGTACCATCAAAGATACGTCTAAAATTCCTGTTCCTAGGGGAAGAATTTTGGATTCAAACCACAATGTAGTTGTAGGTAACAAACCGCTTTATGCAATTACATACACTCCAGCGAAGGGAACCACAGCGGAAGAACGACTAGATGTTGCTAGAGATTTAGCAGAGTATATTGATATGGTTCCTGAAAAAGGCGAATTAACTGAACGAAATTTAAAAGAATTTTGGTATTTGAAACATGAAGAAGAAGCAAAAAGCCGTTTATCAGAAAAAGAGATAAAAGAACTTGATAACGGAGAAGAGTACCAGTTAATGCTGGATCGAATTACAAAAGAAGAAATTAATGGCTTTACAAAGCAGCAAAAAGAAATAATCAATATTAAAACTGAATTAGATAAAGCTTATTCGTTAAGTCCCCACGTTGTAAAAAATGAAGGGGTTACGGCAGAAGAATATGCCAAGGTCTCTGAACATCTTGCACAATTACCGGGCATCAATGCAACAACTGACTGGGAAAGAGTGTATCCGTACGATGATACGCTAAGAAGTATTTTTGGTTCTATTACCTCGCAAGAGCAGGGCATACCAAAAGAACGGGAAGATTTTTATATCACAAGAGGGTATAGCCGGAATGACCGTGTAGGTACAAGTGGATTAGAAGAGCAGTACGAAAGTGTTTTACGAGGAAGAAAAGAACAAATTCAATACACAACAAATAAAGATGGATTAGTGATTGACTCGGATGTCGTTGTAGAAGGTGAAAGAGGTAAAGACCTTGTTCTATCTATTGATATGGAATTCCAGAAGAAGGTTGATCAAATCCTTCGTGAAGAAATAAAGAAAGCAATATATGAGCATCCTAACCCATATTTAAGTGAAGCATATGCTGTTGTAATGGATCCACAAACAGGTGAACTATTAGCGGTGTCAGGACAGGAATACAACCGAGAAACTGGAGAATTTAAAAATGTTGCCTATGGTACCATGTACGCAGCACACCGAGCAGGGTCTACTGTAAAAGGTGCTACGGTTCTGGCTGGTTATGAATCAGGTGTTATAGAACCTCGCCAACGTTTTTATGATGCACCTATAAAAATAGCCGGAACCCCTGAAAAAAGTTCCTATACAGATGGTGCGCTAGGGTGGATGAGTGATCTAACAGCATTACAAGAATCTTCTAACGTATACATGTTTTATATTGCAATGCGCATGGCTGGCGATTTCAATTATGAACCAAACGAAAAGTTGCAATTCGATCCATCATCGTTTAGAGAATTGCGAAATTACTATAGTCAGTTTGGATTAGGTGTGCCAACCGGTGTGGATTTTCCATATGAATCAACTGGTTATGAAGGTTCCACGAAGCAGGGTGGTCTATTATTAGACTTTTCTATTGGCCAATATGATACGTACACGACGATGCAATTAGCACAGTATGTTTCAACGATTGCTAACGACGGTTATCGTGTCCAACCTACTTTTGCCAAGTCAATTCGTAAACCGACACCATATGAAGGTGAACTTGGACCAGTGTATAAGAGCATGAACACGGAGGTATTAAACCGTATTACAATGGATCAGAATTTAATCGAACGTGTTCAAGAAGGATTTAAAATGGCATTCCAAGTCCCTGGAGGAACAGCGTATAGCTATTTTGCTGATAAGGAGTATACATCAGCTGGTAAAACAGGTACAGCCCAAAACCGTTATTTTATTCGTAATGATAAAGGTGAAATTATAAGAGGGGTTGACACATTAAATTTAAACTTAGTCGGTTATGCCCCGTATGAAAATCCAGAAGTAGCGTTCGCCATTGTCGTCCCGAACACTGGGATAAATAATGATTATCATTTAAATGATGTAATAGGCGAAAAGATTTTAGATACGTATTTCCAATTAAAAGAAAAACGTAGTGAGGAACAGAAGGAAGTAACTGAATCAGAAGTTGAATAATAAAAAGAAATCCTGAATTGCAATCTAGCAATTTGGGATTTTTTATTTTCTAGGAAACATTACCTAAATTTATTCATAGTGAAAATCACAAATAGAAGCTCATTTTTAACCAATTTATCAATAAAATAGCTTTCTCCACTAAACTTGCAAATTTACATAACCTTTACATTCAATTAATACTAGCTTAATAGTCCCACTGTACAATGTGATTTGTAAGGTAATAATACAAACATTTAGGGGGCTTTCAAATGAAGTCAAGGTCTATCGTATTAGTTGCAATTTTGTTATTACTTGCTGTGTTCACTGTTGCATGTGGAAATGGTGATGGCAGTGGATCAGCAGCAGAAGAAGGTACAAAAAAAGTCATGGTAGATGGATCATCTACAGTTTTCCCAATAATGGAAGCAGTAGCTGAGGAATACTCTAAAGAAAACCCAGATGTGCGAGCAACTATTGGAGTTTCTGGTACTGGTGGAGGATTTGAAAAATTCATCGCTGGTGAAACAGATATTTCTAATGCATCACGTCCAATAAAAGAGGAAGAAAAGAAAGCATTAGAAGAAGCAGGTATTGAGTATACAGAATTTAAATTGGCACTAGATGGTTTATCAGTTGTTGTTAATAAACAAAATGACTGGGTTGACCAACTTACAATTGAAGAATTAAACAAAATGTGGTCTGAAGGTGGAAATGTAGAAACGTGGGCTGATGTTCGTAAAGGATGGCCAGAAGAAGAAATAAAGTTCTTTAGTCCAGGGGCTGATTCTGGAACATTTGATTATTTCGATGAAGTAGTTTTAGAAGGAGCACAAATTCGTAAAGACGCTGCCCTATCTGAAGATGATAACGTACTTGTTCAAGGTGTAACTGGTACAAAACATGCAATCGGCTACTTTGGATTTGCTTACTACCTTGAAAATAAAGATGAGCTGAAAGTAGTTCCAATTGTGAATAAAGAAGGAGAGGCTGTAACACCTAGTCAAGAAACAATTCAATCAGGTAAATATGAACCATTATCAAGACCTCTCTATATTTACGTAAAGCATGAAGCACTAAAGGATGAAGCAGTTTATGAATTCACTAAGTATACACTTCAGAACGCTGGTAAAATGGCTGAAGCAGTTGGATACGTAGCATTACCAGATAGTGTGTACGAAGAACAATTGAAGAAATTGGATGAAATAGCAGGAAAATAGCTTATGTTGGCAGGTCAGAAAGTATAAATCCTTTCTTACTGCATAAGTGCAACTAAGGCTTTCGTCATAAGGGATTGACGATAAGCCAAGTTTTCTAAAAAAAATAATAGCAGTATTTCAGTGTGGGGAAATAGCTTATAGTTTCCTCACATTCCTGCGTGTTTTAGTCGGGGAGGATCGTTATGTCAAAGTCAGTTCGAGAGATGATAAAAGAAAATAAATCAAATCGCTCTTTACTACAGTTTTCCGAAAAAGCAGCACCGATGATCTTTTTAATCTGTGCAATTATTTCGGTTTTAACAACAATCGGTATTGTTTTTACACTGCTTGTTGAAACAATTACGTTCTTTAATCGGGTATCTTTCGTGGAGTTTATAACAAGTACAGAGTGGTATCCATTTGCTGATGAAGCTTCCGCATATGGTGTTCTTTCATTAATATCTGGAACGTTACTAATTACCGTAATCGCTATGGCAGTTTCTATTCCAATAGGACTTGCTTCAGCAATTTATTTAAGTGAATATGCATCTGTGAAGGTTAGAAAAATAATAAAGCCGATTTTAGAAGTGTTAGCTGGTGTACCTACAATTGTATATGGGTTCTTTGCACTTACATTTGTTACCCCCCTTTTAAAAAATATATTTGCAGAACTTCCTATTTTTAATGCGTTAAGTGCAGGGATTGTTGTAGGTATTATGATTATTCCAATGATTGCTTCTCTATCTGAGGATGCGATGAATTCGGTTCCGAACTCAATACGTGAAGGTGCTCTAGCAATGGGTGCCACGAGATTAGAAGTAGCAGTAAAAGTGGTACTTCCTGCAGCTTTATCTGGTATTATCGCATCATTTGTACTAGGAATTTCTAGAGCAATCGGAGAAACGATGATTGTTGCCGTTGCTGCTGGGTCAACACCTAAGTTTACCTTAGATGTGACGGAATCAATTCAGACGATGACAGCTTATATTGTTCAAGTTAGTCTTGGTGACGCTGGATATGGTTCAACTATTTATTACAGTATCTATGCAGTTGGTATGACATTATTTATTTTCACACTGTTAATGAATTTATTGGCACAATACATTTCTCGACGCTTTAGGGAGGAATATTAATATGCAATTAATTGATAAAAAAGCTGTACATCATGCTACAGGAAAACGTTTAGTAAAAAATCAAATCATTAAATGGCTTTTCTTCCTTGCAACGATGTTTGGAATTGTTGTGCTTGCAACACTATTAATTCGTGTTTTTACGCAAGGTATAGGCTATTTAGATTGGAGTTTCTTAACCAGTTTTGCATCCAGGTTTCCTGAAGAGGCTGGAATTAAAGCTGCCATTGTAGGGTCGTTATGGTTAATGTTAGTTACTGCTCCCGTATCGCTTATCTTAGGTGTTGGTACTGCGATTTATTTAGAGGAATACGCAAAAAAGAATCGATGGACCAGGTTTATCCAAACGAACATTTCCAACCTTGCTGGTGTCCCATCTGTTGTGTTTGGGTTACTGGGTTTAACCATTTTTGTTCGATTACTTGAGATGGGAAGAAGTGTACTAGCAGGAGGATTGACGTTAAGTCTGCTTATATTACCAATCATTGTAGTAGCCGCTCAAGAGGCAATCCGTGCGATTCCAAATGATCAATATGAAGCTTCATATGCAATGGGTGCAACCAAATGGCAAACCATTCGACGCGTGATTCTTCCAGCTGCTATACCAGGTATACTAACTGGTGGTATTTTAGCATTATCAAGAGCAATTGGTGAAACAGCTCCATTGTTGATGATTGGAGCAATAACGTTTATTGCATTTCTTCCAGAAAGTATTTGGTCTGCATTTACCGTTATGCCAATTCAAATATTTAACTGGACTAGTAGACCACAAGAAGAGTTCCAAATTGCAGCTGCAGCTGGAATTATCGTATTACTGGTTATGTTAATTATCATGAATTCAATAGCGGTATTTATTCGAAATAAAT
Organism: Virgibacillus sp. GM2-2; assembly: GCF_055329585.1. NCBI lineage: Bacteria > Bacillati > Bacillota > Bacilli > Caryophanales > Bacillaceae > Virgibacillus > Virgibacillus sp. GM2-2. The sequence continues at coordinate 189,472 of NZ_JBUZWC010000002.1, forward strand.
TTTCAAAACGATACTAATCTAGGAGGATTACACCTATGAGTAAAGTTAAGGAACAAAATCGTGTGCCTATTATTGGAATGATGAATTCAGATTCGGAAATAAAAAGTAAAACAATTTATTCGGTTCAAAATTTTAATCTATGGTATGGAGAAAAACAAGCATTAAAGGAACTGCAATTGGATATACCATCTAATCAGGTTACTGCTATTATCGGACCATCTGGGTGTGGTAAATCAACTTTTATTAAAGCGTTGAATCGCATGGTAGAATTAGTTCCATCTGTAAATATGGCAGGTAGTATCATTTATAATGATAAAAATATTTTTGATCCTAAATATAAGGTTGAAGAACTTCGAACGAATGTGGGTATGGTATTCCAAAAACCAAATCCATTTCCTAAGTCTATTTATGAAAATGTAGCATACGGACCAAAAATTCACGGAATTAAAAAGAAAAGCACGTTGGATCAAATTGTAGAGAAAAGTCTTAAAGGTGCTGCGCTTTGGGAAGAAGTAAAGGATCGATTAAACGAGAACGCATTTGGTTTATCTGGAGGACAACAGCAACGTTTGTGTATTGCTAGATGCTTAGCAATTGAACCAGAAGTTATTTTAATGGACGAACCAACATCTGCACTAGATCCAATCTCGACTTTGAAAGTGGAAGAGCTTGTCCAGGAACTTAAGAAAGAATACAGTATTGTAATTGTAACGCACAATATGCAACAAGCAGCACGTATTTCTGATCGAACTGCATTTTTCTTAAATGGTGAAATAGTGGAGTATAGTGAAACGGATAAATTATTCTCTAATCCAACTGACAAACGTACAGAGGATTATATTACCGGTAGATTTGGATAAAACTTGGGGGTGGAGTAAGTTGACAAGAGAAAATTTTGAAGAACAATTAGAAGATTTAAAGTCCCAGCTAATGCAACTTGGAGAAATGGCAAAATCTGCGCTAGATCAATCTATCCAAGCGCTAGAAAATCAAAATGTAGATCTTGCGTTACAAGTTATTGATGATGACAATAGAATCAACACGTTAGAAGAGGATATAAATGAAAATGCAACATGGTTAATTGCAAAAGAACAACCTTTAGCAACAGATTTAAGAAAAATCATTGCAGTAATGAAGGTTACAACCGACATTGAACGGATTGGTGATCTAGCTGTGAATATTGCTAAATCCGTTATTCGCATCGGTGAACAACCATTCGTGGAACCACTGGTAAAAGTACCGCAAATGGCAGACCTTACAAAACAAATGATTGATGATATTTTACTTGCGTTTAATGAGGAAGATATATATAAAGCAAGGGATGTAGCGCAAAAAGATGATCAGGTAGATAAAATGTATGGTGGCCTTGTAGAAGAGTTAATGGGGCTCATGACTAAAAACCCAGACTATATTGCACAAATTATTCAACTATCATTCATTTGCCGTTATCTCGAACGCGTAGCAGACCATGCAACGAACATCTCAGAGGCTATTATTTATTTAGTCAAAGGGAAACGGTATGATTTAAATAATTAATAAGATTACTGTAATTACGCAACATCTATAAACTACGAATGTAACATGGTGGCTAGGCGCTGCTAGTTAGCGGACACAGAAGCCCTTATTTTGTTCGAATAAGGGCTCTGGTGTCCGCTCATTTCAAATTCTCTACTGGTAGTTTTATTTTAATAATAAGTGAATTTTTTCACAGTATCCGTAAAGTGTGAGCTAAGCAGGGGGCTAGCGACTGCTTGGTATCGGACTGAGGATGCCTTATTTACCTTTTTTACCTTTATTTTGAGGATTAACGGACACACGATGCCTTATTCAGCTAAAAAACATGATTTTCAACTGTTTTTATCCAAATAAGGAATCCTGAGTCCGATAACAACCGCATTTACCCTTATTCTTCACAAATAAGGAATCGTGTGTCCGCTAGCTGACATTCTGCATGCAATCTTTCCAGTACGCCTGAAAATGTTTCTTCATTAGCCTTGACCGTAGAGGAAATCAGCGTTACTGTTACATAAGCGTAAATTTTCACTAGTTCGCAATATTCTTTAATGACGAAATTGTTTACGAAAAACGAACTTAAAAAAAGTAGTGCATGGTATTTTACTACCGTGCACTACTTTTTTAATTTGTAATCGTTTCTGCAACTTCGTTATACGTCATATCTGTGTTTAATTCGAATTCACCAATTTGAACATATTGACTATAATTGTTTTCTTCTAAATACTGATTAAATTCACTAGCGCTATCAATAATTCCATTTTCTTCTAATATCGTACTTATTGAAGAAGATGCTAATCCTGGTTCAATTGTTAAGGTAAATGTTTTGACCTCTTGTTCCTGCTGTTCTTGAGTATTATCTTCTTCTTTAGTAGATTCTTCTTCCTTATTGGTTTCGGTCGAGGACTTTTCTTCACTTTTGCTTTTACTATCATCGTTGACAGAAAGTGAGATGTATTCTTCTTCACTCAATACCTGCATTCCATCCTCTTCCAAAGAAGCAATCATATCTTGCTGGGACATAGTATTTTCATTGCCGTTAGGCTTTTCAAAAATGAGGAATACAGCTAGTAAGATAATACCAGCAGTGAACAGGCCGACTGAAAATGCGCGAACAGGTTGTTTCATAGTGATCTCCTTACTTATAGTTTAATAGTTTCGTAATATAGCTTGTACATCGTACGTGCTGAGTTTCGTCAATTCTGTAATCTCTTGAATCGAATATCCTTTTTCATGCAGCTGAACAATTTTCTTATCTGTTTCAGTACTTTGACTACCTTTTTGAAATAGGTCATCAGATAAATCATTTGTAAGTAATTCTTCTTCAAGAATTTTAATTTTCTTTTTCATCTGATATGTATCCTGCATGGTGGACATTGAGTGTTGTTCTAACTGATCTTCCAAGTCTTTAAACTTGTCGTTCATCAAGAATGATAGTATAAACAAAACTACGGCTACTATTAAAATTGTCGAAATTACATAAATCATATGTGTACCTCCATTTCATATACAATATTATTTATACCATAGAAATGATAAAAGTTAAAACTGAAAATTTTTCCCTGATTCATTCTTGATTGATTCCTAATTATTTGGTATTATAATTAAGTCTGACAAGTATTTATGAAATTCTACATTGCAAGTTTATTGAAAGTTTGGAGGGAAAATCATGCGCGTAAATATAACATTAGCTTGTACTGAAACTGGCGATCGTAACTATATCACTACAAAAAATAAACGAACTAATCCTGAACGTATTGAGCTTAAAAAGTACTGCCCACGTCTTAAAAAACATACACTTCACCGTGAAACTAAATAATGTATGTAAATAAAACCCTTTTCCTAAATGGAGAAGGGTTTTATTTATAACGTCAGGAAGTATAGATTCTGGTGGGCCGAATAAAAAAACTTCGACATTCAATGTTAAGGACGAGTCGAATGAAGAGTTTTTCTAACGATGATAGATAAAATTACGTTATACTTAGTATATATAATTTTTAAAAAGAGGGTAGCTTATGGATAAATCAACACTACGAAAAAAAACAATTACCTACTTAAAGTCTTTAGCACCAGACGAAAAACGAGCAATTGAAAATAAGCTTTTATACAATTTAATCCATTCTTCTATATGGCAACGATCTAAATCCATAGGGGTTACAATATCGCAAGGGTTTGAATGGGATACAACAGTTATTATTGAGGCGGCATGGCAGGCTGAGAAAAAAATTTCCGTACCAAAATGTAAGCCATCTGAAAAAAAGTTGACTTTCTACCAATTACATACATTTGATCAACTAGAAGTCGTTTATTTTAATCTAAAGGAACCAAATCCCGATACTTCCCAGGTAACCGATAAGACGAATATTGATTTACTCATCGTGCCGGGTCTACTGTTTGATAATGAGGGATATCGAATCGGATTTGGTGGAGGTTATTATGATCGTTTTTTAGAAAACTTTTCAGGTAAAACTGTTTCACTTGTTTCTAAGGAACAAGTGACTGAAACGTTACCAAGAGAACCATTTGATATTCCAGTTCAAACAATTATTACCGAAGATGGATTACTAAAATAGGAGGGTTCTTTTTTGGAATCTAATCGATACGCAAGACAACTATTATTCCACCCCATAGGTGAGGATGGTCAGGAGAAAATTCAAAATAGTAGTGTACTTGTAGTCGGGATTGGCGCACTTGGGACCGTCATTTGTAATCACTTGGTTCGTGCAGGTGTAGGTAAAGTCCGTATAGTAGACCGTGACTATGTCGAAATCTCTAATTTACAGCGACAAATGTTGTTTGATGAACAAGACGTAAAACAATCGTTGCCGAAATCAATTGCCGCTAAAAATAAACTGGAGAAAATTAATAGCGCTGTTCAGATTGAAGCTGTTGTAGGAAATGTAACAGCTGATAATATTAAGGAAATTGCTAGTGGAGTTAATGTTATACTAGATGGAACAGACAACCTATCAACACGATATATGTTGAATGATTATTGTTTCAAAATGGGAATTCCATTTTCATACGGTGGTGTTGTTAGTTCCAGAGGAATGAATGCATTTTTCATTCCGGGCAAGACTCCATGCTTACGTTGTTTAGTCCCAACGTCATCGAACGATGGTCAAACATGCGACACGGTGGGGGTTATTAGTCCAGCTGTAGACATTGTTTCATCCTTACAAGTAACGGAAACATTAAAATATATAACTGGGAACAGTAATGCTTTACATAACACACTTCGAACATTTGATATATGGTATAACCATCAGTATGATATGCGTTTGACATCCTTTAATCCTGATTGCCCTACTTGCCAAAAAAGAGAGTATCCTGCATTAAAAAAAACAGCTAAAGATATAGAAACAGTATTATGTGGAAGGAACACAGTACAAATTCATCAGAAACAAACTTTAGACTTGCATAAATGGAAGGAAAAGTTATCCGTAATTTCCTCCGTAAAAATGACACCATTTTTATTAAAAGCAAAATTTACAGAAGGAATTACATTCGTGTTATTTTCTGACGGACGTGTATTGGTTCAAGGCACTGAAGATATTGTAAAGGCAAGATCGTGGTATGATCGATACATTGGATCCTAATGTATAATTAATGAATACCTGAAAAAACTAAGAACACTACAATACAGAAATAGGGTGTTCAAATGAGAATTATGGTGATATTTGGGATTGTGTTGTCGGCTATGTTGGCTATATATAAATGGCGATATAAATTATTGAATATGTTTTTGGCGGTAAGTGTTCTACGTAAGCTAGGAGTAATGATAACAATGAACATGCCATCAATAAAGAACAAATTTATGTCCAATTTGTTCACTAAATCGTCAAACGTGTAAAGTCGTTAAGGTAGTTGTTATGCACAGCTACCTTTTTTATTTAGTCAAAAACGATTATTGGAAGAAAATAAGTGATGAATTTGATATGATGGTCATTGGGGAGGAAATTACATGTATGTAAATGAACAGCATATCCTATATTCACTAGCTGCACAGCTAATGGAAAACGAGAACTACGAAATTCTTGATATGAATGAGAAGGCCGAGGAAATATGGTTAGAAAAATATATAGATAAAACCTCTTATGTAATTCGATTAGTACATAAAGAATTTTACTGGATGAACGATTTAAAAAAGGATGTCGCTTTAGCATTTCAACGAACAAAAGTAATCAAGCGAATGCTTATCGGAAAAAATATAGAGATAAAGAATGTCTATGTAACAACCCAGCCTCCAGTAGGTGAATGGGAAACATTGAAAAGACCAATGCAACTAAAAGAAAGAAAGCCAATAAAGATGAAAGTTTACTACCTTGATAATGAAGATCAAAATGTTGAACTTGCTCGATTAAATCAAGACCTTCAGCTAGCATTAAAGATCCCCACAAGTGAGTATTCAGAAGAGGAAAAGAAAGCGGAAATTCATCATTTGAAAAATAAATGTAGCCATATGCTTCATACAAAAAGAAAAGAAATAAAATCAGTCTTCTCATATGGGAAGCCTTTTTTAACATACTGCTTACTTGCAATCAATATTCTTATTTTTATTTTTCTTGAGTTCGTCGGAAATAGCACGTCTACAGATACATTAATACAATACGGTGCAAAATATAACCCTGCGATTGTTGATGGTGAGTGGTGGAGAATTATCTCCTCGATGTTTTTACACATTGGTTTATTGCATTTATTTATGAATATGCTCGCTTTATATTACCTAGGTGCTACTGTTGAACGAATATTTGGTTCGCTGCGTTTTATTATCATTTATATATTGGCTGGAATAGGTGGCGGATTAGCAAGTTTTGCTTTTACCTCTAATGTTTCAGCGGGAGCTTCAGGGGCACTATTCGGATTATTTGGTGCAATACTGTTATTTGGGTTGATGAACAAAAAACTTTTTTTCCAAACGATGGGGAAAGGGATTATCGTATTAATTGGATTTAATTTAGTATTTGGATTTACCTTGCCGCAAATCGATAACGGAGCACATATCGGTGGGTTAGTAACTGGATTCATAGCATCATTAATCGTATTTTTACCAAAAAGAAAACATATTGGCATTCAGATTGGAGCGTTAATCTTATATGTTGGAATAATAATCGGTCTGGGAATGTTCGGTATGCAACAAAATGCAGATAGTCCTGTCTATAAACTAACGCAAATTGAAAAATTGTTAGTACAAGATAAATATAAAGAAGTAGTGGACATCGCTTCTAGTGGACTTGAAAACCCTGGCGATTTAAGGGAAGCACTATTATTTCAACGTTCATATGCTTATATAGAATTGGGTAAGGTTTCAGAGGCAATCGAGGATCTTGAAAAAATTGTAGAAGTAGAACAGGATAGTGAGTTGCCGGAGGCCTATTATAATTTAGCCATGCTTTATTATAATCAAGGAGAAGTAAAGAAGGCAAAAACCATTGTAAAAAAAGCATATGAACTCAAGCCTGAAGATAAGTCGTATATACAACTGTACGAAAAAATTACTGGAGAAAATGTCGAATAACGAAACGTCATATAGCAAAAAAAGCTATATGACGTTTCGTTATTTATATTGTTGTATAAGTCTGTGTTTTTTACCGTTTAACTCGAATAAAACAAGTAGATGTTCGTTTTTCTTACTAAATAAAATAATGGGAACAAAGCTAGATACTCCCTTGTTTTCAGATGTGATTGGAACGATATAATTTACGTATAATCCTTCCCATAACTGACCAATAATTTGGTCGGTTTGCTCCTGTGTCATAGAGGGGATCGGTTTACTTTCATATTGATATAATTCAGTGAATGGTACGAGTAAATAATCTTCTTTACTAATTTGATAATGTTGAAGCAGCTTATTCCAATGATAAAGCAAGGTTTGGGATGTCTGAGCGGTAAGTGATTTTTCCCACTTTATATCTTTTGTTGTTTCTGGTTTGTGAAATGAACGAATTTCTCCAGATGGGTTTTGTATTACAAACAAACTATCATTAGTCATTTTTTGAATGCTTTTAATTGATCCATTTTGGTAATGGAGTTCACCGTGATGGAACGAAATGGTTTGAAAATAGCTTGTCCCCATTGTTTCAATCGTTTCTCTTAATTGAATAGTATCTTCTTCTTCATGCCATTTACTTAAAGCCCCTAGCAGTTTGCCATTTTTATAGAGTAATGAGACATCTTGTCTGAGATACATGCTTTTATCACTTCTTGATGATGTGTTCCACGAAAGACTATATTTATCTCGGCTATCAGAAGAAGTAATACTTAGCGTCGTTTGTGCATCGGCAAAACTTGCTTCTTTAGCAATTGGGAAGAAGCTAATACTTGGTATTGATTCCATTTTTGCTTGATATAAAAAAACAATTGAAATACTTAGTAAACATATAATGATGAATGTCATAAACTTTTTCATAGCGTCATCCTTCTATAATAGGTTGTCTTATTAAGGTGTATGATTAACTCATGATAAATATGTGCAATTTCTAAAAAATTGAAGGTAACTTATTCCTGTATTGAACTGCAGTGATATAAGTATTCAGTGTACAGAAACAATGTATTATCATATTTTGAGGTATTTTTAATTCATGGTATAATATTGAGGTTACAAGACTATTTTTTGAGAATTAGAGAATAATTTATTTCACTGATAGGAAAGTATACGTTTTATGGATATCAGTATAAGGGCAACTAAGGCTTTCGCCATAAAAGCTTCGCGATAAGCAAAGTTTTCTAAGGAGATAGTTATGAATACGGTATATGATGTGCAACAAATACTGAAAAAGTTTGGGACCTTCATTTATATAGGTGATCGGTTAGCTGATCTTGAGCTTATGTTAGATGAAATAAACGAACTATATAAGAACGAATTTATTACGACTAAAGAATACCAAATGGCTACTTTGATTCTGAGGAAAGAAGCTAGAATAGTAAAGAATGAAAAGGGTGCGAGTCAATAATGAATAGTGTTCTAATTGGAGTCGATATTGGTGGAACAACAATTAAAATTGGATTTTTTACGGCCAGCGGAGATTTATTAGATAAATATGAGATACCTACTAACAAGGTGGATAATGGTGTGGGGATCATACCTGATATAGCGCGATCAATTAAAGAAAAAAACAACCAGCTAGATATTCGTTCAATTATGGGCGTTGGAGTCGGTGCACCCGGGTTTATTGTTGATGGTTCTGGCACAGTTGAAGAAGGCGTCAATATTGGTTGGAAAAATGTAGATCTTGGTAAAGAACTGGGCGAACAGTTGAATCTTCCTGTCTTTGTCGGAAACGATGCCAACCTTGCAGCATTGGGTGAAAATTGGATGGGGTCTGGAAACCAGGAAGAAAACTTTGTAGCGATAACGCTTGGAACTGGTGTTGGTGGCGGAATTATAGCTAATGGCGAGTTGTTAACTGGGATAAATGGTACTGCTGGAGAAATCGGTCATATAACAGTTGATCCAGATGGCTATCCATGCAACTGTGGCAAAAATGGTTGTCTAGAAACGGTTGCATCAGCTACCGGTATTGCCAAACAAGCCATGGAAATCATCGATACTAAGCCATTGAGTAATTTAGCGAGCACATTTCAAGAAAATGGAGTTATTACTGCAAAGGATGTATTCGATCTTGCACGTACTGGAGATTCCGATTGTTTACGAATAATTAAACGTACAGGTGATGTTCTTGGCCTAGTACTTTCCAATATAGCTACAATCGTAAATCCATCAAAAATTGTTATCGGTGGCGGTGTGTCAAAAGCAGGCAAGCCGTTGTTAGACGCGATTCAACATTCCTTTAATCGATTCGCGTTGGAACGGTTGACTGATGTCTGTGACATTGAAACAGCAAAACTTGGTAATGATGCAGGAATTTATGGAGCCGCTTTTCTTGTTAAAGATAAAATAATGAATGAAATGTAGAAATTATTCATTGCTTAAACTACTAATTTCGAAGATTAGTAAATATATATTAAGATAATGTAAAATTAATTGAAACTTTTTGTATAGATAAAACGTCATATCATATAGGGTAAAAAAATATAAATGGTTTGTAAAAATTTTTTTCGGGTATTTAAAGAAAAGTAGTTGAGTTGTGCTTTATTTAGGAGGAACTTATATGAATATGAATTTAAATTTAAAACGAGCCAAAATACCACTATATATTATTGCAACGGTATTATTTGGGTTGAAAACATATATTGTTTATCGTTTTCTATTCAGTATTGAATTAGAAAACTCCATGCAAGAGCTTATATTATTTATTAATCCTTTTGTATCTGCATTTTTAGTATTTGCGATCAGTGTATGGTTTAAAAATCAAAATCGTCAAATGAAATTTATACGATACACCGCGTTAATTGGGACTATCATTATTTACTTTAACCTAGTATTCTATCGTTCGTTTACTGACTTTATTACCATTCCCCAGTTATTCCAAGCAAGTAATATGGGAGATTTAGGTGGCAGTATATTAACGTTAATAAAAGCGTATGATATTTTGTTATTAACCGATTTAGTAATTATTTGGTATTTAAGCAAAAAGAAACAAACAAAAGTTACAGTAAGTTATCCAAGAAGTGGTAAAGTATTTGCATTAGCAATGTCACTAATGCTTCTAGCGGGAAATTTCTTCCTCGCTGAGATGGAGCGTCCACAACTGTTCACACGTGCATTTGATCGTGAATATTTGGTCAAAAATATCGGATTATTTAATTACCATATTTATGATTTAGCCGTTCACTCAAAAGTTAAAACACAACGCGTATTCGCTGACGGTAATGAGATTCCTGAAATTAAAAAGTATGTTGAGACAGAAGTTAAAAGTGATGAAAAATCCAATATGTTTGGTGCTGCAGAAGGAAAAAATATTATTTTTATTTCCGCAGAATCAGTGCAGAGCTTTGTCATTAACAATGAAGTTAATGGAGAAGAGATCACACCATTTTTAAACAGTTTAGTTAATGATGAAGACACGTATTATTTTGAGAATTTTTACCACCAAACACAACAGGGTAAAACATCCGATTCCGAATTTGTAATGGAAAATTCATTGTATCCTTTACCTCGAGGAGCCGTATTCTTTACTCACGGTCAAAATGAATATCACGGTCTACCAGAATTATTTAATCAAGAGGGTTATTACACTTCCGTCTTTCATGCAAACAACAAAAGCTTCTGGAACCGAGATCAAATGTATAAAAGCTTAGGTTATGATCATTTTTACGGAGAAGAAGCATATGAAGTAACGGATGAAAATTCAATTGGTTGGGGATTAAAGGATAAATCCTTCTTTGAACAGTCGATTAAATATTTACAAACGATTGAACAACCATTTTATACAAAGTTTATTACGTTAACTAATCATTTTCCATTTGAATTAAGCGAAGAAGAACGTACTATAGAACCATATGATTCAAATTCAAATACGTTAAATAATTATTTTCCTACGGTACGTTATACAGATGAGGCAATTGAACAGTTTTTCCAACAACTTAAGGATGCTGGACTATATGAAGACTCGATCATTGTAATAATGGGAGACCATTATGGAATTAGTGAGAACCATAATCGTGCAATGAGCCAATATTTAGGAAAAGAAAAAATAACACCTTATGATCATATTCAATTACAACGAGTGCCGTTTTTCATTCATATTCCAGGTGATGGAAATGGTAAAGTCATGTCTAAAGTAGCAGGTCAAATTGATATTAAACCGACACTCTTAAGTTTACTCGGAGTAAAAGCGGAGAATGATATTCAATTTGGTAACCGATTATTTATTGACGATCGTAAGGGATATATTGCATTTAGAAACGGTGATTATGTTAGTGAAGAATATGTATCTACAAGTGGAATTTGTTATAATCGTGAAACTGGCGAACCATTGAATAGTCAAGAGGAAGACAACCAGAATTCAACGGAAGAACAAACTAATCCTTGTACGGAATTAGGCAAAAAAGTTGAAAAGGAAATGGCATATTCAGATGAAATCGTCTACGGTGACCTTTTCCGATTCATCAATTTTGATGAAGATAAATAAAATAAAAAAGCTAATTCGATATTTTGTCGAATTAGCTTTTATTTATAGAATGAATATATAAAATCAGATTACTGTTTGAGTATTCAATAAAGGAACATTACGTAAGGTATAGACAGATCCACAGTTGAAGTAAATTGTGAACTAGTGAAAATTTATGCTTATGTAACAGTAACGTTGATTTCCGCTGGCGGCAAGGCTAGTGAAGTAACATTTTCAGGCGTACTGGAATGATTGCATGCAAGATGTCAGCTAGCGGACACACGATCCCTTATTTGTGAAAAATAAGGGTAAATGCGGTTGTTATCGGACTCAGGATTCCTTATTTGGGTAAAAACAGTTGAAAATCATGTTTTTTAGCTGAATAAGGCATCGTGTGTCCGTTAACCCTCAAAATAAAGGCAAAAAAGGTAAATAGGGCATCCTCAGTCCGATAGTCGCTAGCCTCCTGCTTAGTTCGCAGTTTACCTATAAATGAATCTGGTAACAACTTGGTTAATCTAATTGAGTGCTTTTAAGAGCATGCTGTTATTAAAAAAAGCTAACCATTATTATTGGTTAGCTTTCTCGCATTATGCACTTATTTCATGGATGATCGTCATGACTGAGAAGAAACCAAAAGTCAATACAGATACAACAGAAAATCCTAGACCAAATAAGTTTCTATCTTTCATTTGTCTTACAGTGGAAACGACACTAAGTATCGCTACAAAAAATAATAATATTCCTAAAACCATATTATTATACCTCCTGATTTTTTACGTAAGTTTTTAAAATTGCTATTAGAATTGCGCATGTATTATTATGTAACTAAACACTAACTTCTATTTATTTTATAGTAATTTAACAATTTTGTCGAGGATTATTCAGCTTATTTATGTCCAAAACAAAATTGAAAAAGAAAGGATAATTGTAATGGAAATAAAAAGGATGTCACTTGGACCACTAGGAACAAATTGTTATCTTTTGCTGGAAGATAAAGACGCTCTTATTATTGATCCAGGCGGAGATGCAGATAAAATTATTGAGTTTTTCAATCATAACGATTATCGACCAAGTGCTATTTTACTTACCCATGCACATTTTGATCATATTGGGGCAGTAGATGAAATCAGGAACACATATAAAATAGATGTATATTTACATGGAAACGAGCGCGACTGGCTTCGAGATCCAAGTAAAAATGGTTCAAATTCATTTATTGGTAATCCAATTTCTACTGATATTGCTGAACATGATTTAACCGAAGGATCAGTACAGATTAAAACATTCTTATTTGATGTGATACATACACCTGGGCATTCTCCTGGAAGTGTTTGTTTTGTTTTTAAGAATGACAAAATCACCATTGGGGGAGATGTACTATTTAATCAGGGAGTTGGTAGAACGGATTTACCTGGTGGGAGTATGGATCAACTGAAGGATAGTATCAGAAATAAATTATATTTGCTTGACGATGATATGATTATTTATCCAGGACATGGTCCAGAAACGACAATTGGCAATGAAAAGAAGTTCAACCCATTTGTAACGCAATAAATATTTTTTGAAAGGTTTGAACCAAATTAAAAAACCCTGCGCAGAAGTATGTAAGCAGGGTTTTTTAATTAGTGCCCGAATCCAGGTACAAGTATAAAGTTTGAATACCATGTAAAACCAATCATAAATACTGTACAATAAGCTCCAAATAAGTACATATACATGCGCTCAGATAATTTCAAGTAACTTACTGTAAGGAAAAATACCGTTTGAACTAAGAATAAGAGTGCTGTTTTGTTCATATCTCCAACAACAAACATTACAGTGAAAATCCCTGTCCAAAAGGCAAGAACACGAAACATTCGGTCCATGTTTTCCCCTCCTTTAAATATCCTTATCATAGTCATTATAAACGACAAGCTATATATTGTAAATAATTCTTATCGAAAAACGAAAGAGATCCATATTAGTGTACCTCTCAATAGAATAGTTATTCACTTAGGGTTATTTTTTCATCTGATTGGTGATTACATGTTTTTTGTTTTCTGCGCTAATAGTAAATGTTAATTGGTAAACATCTTGAGGAAGTAATACATAGTTTATTTCTACATTACCGTCTGGAAGATTATAACGAACAACACCTTGTTTATGAATAAGAGAAGGAACGCTCTCTCTAAACTTTTCTCGGCTAATTTGAAACAGCGTATCAATCTTAATTTGGGTAATTTCGTTTTTGGCAATTATTATTTCATTATTATAAATAGCTATACTTGTACTTACAAACAAGAATAAAAGCGCTGATATAAGAAGTACGAAAGGAAGAATAATTCCTTTTTCTTCATTGATAAAAGGTAAATTTCTTTTCATAAATATCCCCATCTAACGTGGTAATTGTTATTTTTACTCCATAAGATATTTCTTCAAATAATATGTCCTGAATATTTCTCAATAAAACTTCATGACCGGTTCCATCGACTTGGCGACGAATAAGCGATTGATATTTTTCATATGAAACCGTTGTTTTATCAACCGCCTCCATAGTAATCACTTGACCGTTTATTGAAAAATCTGTTGAGCGTATAAGGTCATCACGTACAAAGTGGAAAAATTGATAAAAGGATAAATCGGTATAGTTTGTCGTAATGTTAAGTGACTTCGTAATATATTCAAGAAATGGAAGCGTAATAAAAAGAATTGACATGGCTAGAAGCATAGACAAAAGGGTGTAACCTTTCTGATTAACGAGTGTATCCGAATAAACAAGTTTTTTCTTTTTGCTTTTTAACATTGGTCCATTCAACACATCCTTTGACGAGTTTATTACTTGTAACACTGTAATCAAATTGAAGGGGTATTTGATTTAACTGTTTCGTGTAAGTGTTTGATATATCACCTTGAGAACTCCATATATGTTGCTGGAGCTCTTCATATAAATAGGTGATAATAGCTAACCGATCGTCCAATTTTTGTTGTTCTTTTTTCAACTGTATAGAGATTGGAAAAACGGTAATAATCAGCATGGTGACAATTGAAAAAGCAATGAGTACTTCAATTAATGAAAATCCATTACCTTTTTTCAATGTAACACCTTCCTTTCCCTAAAGGAAAAACTATCTTGTAGGATGATTTTTTCGTGTAGAGGTGAATTGTACCTGATTCCCTAATTGCACCGTTTCGATTGAAAGAAATCAATCCTTGTAGGGTAAGCTTGTCAAACTTCCAGCCATCGGGTAGTTTACGCTGGAGTATTATTTTATTGGAAAGTCCATTTTTAATCGTATACGTATTGTTCAGAATGTCCATTCCGATATAATCATTGGTTTGGTATGAAATGCTTTGCATATATAATAAATCGTTCTCGAAGCGAGTTAAAAACTGCTTTTCTGACTGACTAGTAATAAGAAAAGGTTTAATTGGTGGACTGAGTAATAATAAAACAGAGATTACACTTAACACCAGGATAACTTCAATCATTGTAAATCCTTGATCTTTATTCTGTAGGCGCACTTACTTTACCATCCGTATTTGTGTATACCAATGCTTTTCCATTTGGACATGTTTTTTGTCCTGTAGTTATATAATCGTCTGAAACTAGTACATCCAGTGTAGTAGGTGAGCTACCTTTTTCTAGCGTATAAGCATCGACCTGTGATTGCACAACAGTGACGAGCGCATCACATCCCTTTTGATTTACCTCTTTACTTTTTTCGCTTAAGTTCGGAACAATTAATATGATTAATACAGAAATGATCATCAGAACGATTAACATTTCGATCAGTGTAAACCCGTGCTGATTTTTAAACATTATATTTCCTCCTTCATATAGTTTTAATTAATTGAAACATCGGCCACATTAATGTGGTGTAGACTAAAATGATAAATATAGCTAGCAGTCCAAAAAATACGGGTTGAATGTACGTGATGACTTTTGTTATTTTTTGGTTAATTTCTTCTGTAATTATCACAGCATACACTTTTAAGTCTTTTTCAAGTGCATAGATGTCAGCATTCTTCTGAAAAATTGTTGCTAGTTGCTTTTCCATCAAATAGGTTTGGGACAGTAAATAACTGATATGTCTTCCACTATTCAGTTCATTTATCATCTGTTTGGAATAAAATGCAAGAATGGGTAATTGAGTTTGATTAGACAAAATAGAGAGAATATCTTTAATCGAGATTCCGGTTTTTAAAAGGGAGCTAAAATGCGTAGCGAATAGGAAGGATGTTTGAATTCGCTTATAGCTGCGGTAAATAGGTATTTTTTGATAAATTTTAAGTTGTGTTTTGATTGGAAATCTACTTCTCACAATTTTCCATAAAACCAAAAGTAAGATAGTTATGAAAACACTGATCCATATTAGTGTGCTAAATATGTTAATTGTTAGTAAAGAGACGGTAACTGTTGATGATGTAGTAGCTGTTGAGGCAAAGAGGGTTTCAAAAGATGGAAGAATTAAATGCTTAATGAAATATAGCAAAATGGTAAATATCGCAAGTAATATGAGTGGATAACGAACAGTTTGTTGAAATTTAGTTGTAAATTCAATCCGCTGGCGATACATCTCGATACACTTTTCAATACTTGTGGTTATGTCACCATTTATCCTCACAAAGTACAAATACGAGGTAATGACTGGGTTAAACGAAGCCTCGACAAAAGCTTCATCAAGTTTTTTACCACTTTTAAGTTCACTTATGATTACTTCTGATGTATTCACCATCTGTTTATCCCATTTCATAACCTCCAATGCTTCCAGTAGAGTGTATCCATTTTTAAGAAACCGTAACAATCTTGATAGAAAAAGTAGTTGCGTATTTTTATCTAAATGGTGTTTTCTAGAAGGTTTCATAAATCTCTTGTGATAGGAATCCATACAAATATGCCTTCTTTCGTAATTTCTCAAATGACTGAAATGAATCAACATTGTTTACAAAGTCGCCCATTACAGCCTGATTAAGTATGTTACCATCTAATAGTTCTAAAATCGCTGCTCTTCTTAAACTGGTGTTTTTCAACTGGATAGGTAAAAGCTGTAATGCAGCCACTGCAATAAGGGATTGTTGTAAGTCGGCTCGTTTTAATCCCATCTCTAATAACCGGTGGATTGTTCCAACTGCATTTTTGGCATGTAATGTACTTAAAACAAGGTGTCCAGTTAAGGAGGCTTCAAAGGCAAATTTGGCAGTTTCTTTATCACGAATTTCTCCGACCATAATAATATCAGGGTCGTGACGCAGTGCTGCTTTCAAACCTGCCTGATAAGTAATTCCGGCCTTTTCATTGACTTGTACTTGTAAAATGTTCGAAATTTCTTTTTCGACTGGATCTTCCAAGGTAATGGTTTGATAGGATTCTTCTTCAAGTATTGTCTGGAGCAAAGCGTATAAAGTAGTCGTCTTGCCACTCCCAGTTGGACCGGTAAATAAAATAATTCCCGACCGATGTTTGATCCATTCACGTATTTTTTTTAATTGATTTGGAAATAGAAAGAGGTTTTCCAAGGTATGGATTTCTTCTTGTGGTAAAATTCTAATTGCGAGGCTTTCCATGTTGTTTACGGGAAGGGTAGATAATCTGAGTGCATAGTGTTGATTGTTGTTACTAAACGAAATGACTCCATTTTGCGGCTTTCGAATTTCACCTATATCCATTCCAGAGGTAAACTTGTAATACGTTAGAAGTAGTTGATAATGCGTTGCATAAATTGTTTTGTGAAAAACGCGTTTGCCATTAATACGAAAATAAATATCTGTATGGTTAGGGTAAGGATAAAAATGAATATCAGAAGCGGAAGACTGAAAAGAGGCAAGAAGTAATTTTTTTGAGAGGTTTGCTGCGGTGTTCAACGAAGTATCACCTCCTTATTTATTTCGCAACACCGTATATATTCGACAACGTTTGGCAAATTCCTTCTTTTTTAAGAAAAAATTTTTAAGGTGGGTTGTAAAAAGTGAAAACCATTTATTTAATCGGTTTTATGGGTAGTGGAAAAAGTACTGTTGGGGCTCATCTGAGTGAGCTTTTACAAGTCCGATTTCGTGACTTAGACACGCAAGTAGAAAAGGAGCAGAAAAAAACTATTTCGCAAATATTTAAAACGGAGGGAGAAAGGGCTTTTCGTCAATATGAATCTGCGGTTTTGCGTGAAGTTCAACCTGAAAACTTTGTAATCTCTACAGGGGGCGGGATTGTAGAAGATCAAAATAATGTTGATTGGATGCGTCAAACGGGAGTAATTATTTATTTAAAAACTTCATTTAGTACTATTGAAAACAGACTTCGGTATGACAAAAAAAGACCTTTGTGGAATCAAGATATACAAAAGAAGATGAATCTTTTTCAGAAGCGTAGTGGGCTTTATCAAGCTAGTGCCGATGTAATAATAAATACAGATAATAATTCTGCTGTTACAGTGGCCAATAACATTTGTGAAAAAATTTAATCTGAATAAGAAGACTACAAACATGTCATACTAATTGTAAGAGGTGATTAAATGAGTGGGAATGATTATATCAAATATATTACTGGTCAAATTATTGCCTATTTAGATTTGTCGACCGATGAGAAAAAAGAAAGACGTAAAAAACATAAAGAATCAAAAGATGCACTATCCAATCGGTGGCTAGGAATGTTACCGATGGCAATGAAAATGTTATGGAAGAAAGCGAATTAGTAAGCTGGTATAATTTTTACCGCTACTAATTCGCTTTCTTTTTTTAGAATTCATCCGACAAATAAAATATACCTCCATTAATGACATTATATGTTACCTTAGGAAAATAACGTTGTCTGATATCCTCAATTTCTTTGTTCATTTGATCGCCATTTTTTTCATCATCTTCGCTACTTGTATAAAAATGCTTTACCAAGGCAATTTCTTCTTCTAGTGTTTGTAATGATTCATCTGCCCATTCATGTGTTTGGTTGTTAATATAGTCGTCTAAAACATTCTCGATGCGGAGAAAACCGCTTTCCATTTTAATAATCGGTGCGATAGTATAACAATAATCATCGATTGTTGGTTTCAGTGTAATGTTTTGCAGGAGATCCATCATATCTTTGTACATAATACCTTTAATTAAATGTAGCCCAAGTGAAAAAATTTCGTCCTTGTTTTGCTTTCCTTGATAACTAATTTTTACATTAACGACTAGCCACGGATACAATGCAGTTTTTGCATCGTTTTGAGTTGATTGGAAAAGCTTTGTATACTTTTCGTTGTTCACAAGGTTTTTTAATATTTGTTGTAGACGAGGGCTACCAAAGTGAATCCAATCACCTTTTTCCTCGCGTTTATCCGGATTTGTAATGAGCGTTAGGGTAGACGTTTCCCCTTGTCTACCCATTTTGTTCATATAATGCCAATAAAACGGTCGATTCATTAATGCCTTATCTATCTCTTCTGTAAGTTTAACCTGTAAAATGCCATCACTGTTTTTCTCAATTTGGCATTGATGTGCAACGAAATAATTTTTTAAGAATGTATCTAAATTCTCAATTGCCAAAGCTTTGTTCCTCCTGTTCTGGATAGTCTGTGGTACTCTCAATAACCGATGTAAGGTTATTAAGCTTGATTCTTGTTTCGCCAGCTGATGATGATTCAGCAAAGATTGTTTGGATTTCACTTTCCATATCCTTAATGTTTAACTCAGCAAGAATGGCGTCTAAATTTCCTACAACACGTTCAAATAAATTAATTTTTTCGTATAACAACGTCATAATATGTTCCTCAACAGTGTCTCTTATTGCTAAATTGTAAATGTACACATCATTTTCTTGTCCATAACGATGGATCCGTCCAATTCGTTGTTCTAAACGCATTGGGTTCCATGGTAAATCATAATTGATCAGGTGATGACAAAATTGTAGATTAATACCTTCTCCACCTGCCTCTGTAGCAATTAAAACTTGTGCATGATTTTGAAATAATTGTTTCATCCAGTCTTTTTTCCCTCGTTTAAATCCACCTCTAAAAGGTACTGATGTTATACCGTTTTGCTGTAAAGTCCACTGTAAAAAAAGCTGCGTCGAACGATATTCCGTAAATATAATTACTTTTTCGCCATCTAGCTTTTTGACTAATTCAACTAACTTTTCAGCCTTGCTATGGCTAGGTAATTGCTCAATCTGGGGAAGAATGGTATCAAAACCAGTCGAACCATTTGTTTTTTCCTGCATTTTTTTCATTGATAAATAGCATGCTTCCCTTGAGGAACATAGTTCTCGTTGTAATGTTATTTTTGTGAATCCAGGTAAATCAGCCGACATCTCCTGTAACTGATCATAGACGGATCTTTCAGCCTCTGAAAAAGGAACCCAGACCGTTTCGATATGTCGTTTAACCGTATTAAGCTCTGTATTCGATCGTGTGTTACGAACCATGACCTTTTGAACGAGTTGTTTTAGATAGCCATCCTGTTTTATTTTTTTTCGATCTGTACCATAGCGTTGTAAAAATTCTTCATAGTTTCCTAAGTAACCAGGCTTTAATATAGAAACTAAATTAAATATATCAGCAAGTTTATTTTGAACTGGTGTCGCAGTTAATAGAAGGCAATACTTTTTCTTTAATGAACGCACAAAGGCATAATTTTGCGTCTTATGGTTTTTCAATTTATGTGCCTCATCAATTAAGATAAAGTCAAAATTTATATCCGTTATTTCTTTACAATGGGGTTCCCGTTTTGCTGTATCGATAGAAGAAACGATAACATCACATTGATCCCAAGCATAGCTTTTTCGAAATGAGACTGCTGGAATATAAAACTTTTCGTTCAGTTCTTGAACCCACTGATTAACCAATGATGCAGGTACAAGGATTAATACTTTTTGGATTAAACCTCGTACCATGTATTCCTTTAAAATTAGTCCCGCTTCAATGGTTTTACCAAGTCCAACTTCATCGGCCAGAATTGCTCTACCGTTCATTTGTTCAATAACTTGTTTTGCACAATCTAGCTGATGTGGTAAAAAATCGACGTGCGGAACATACTCTAATGCACGTAATTCATTAAAGGTCGGAGTCATGGAAGTTAATTCGGCTTGATAAGCCATTTGGAACAATTCCCATGTCGAGAATGGTCCGTTCTGCGTAAAAGTTTGATCCAAATTTTTCATAAATAATGAGTCTTTTTCAATATGTATAGAGTTCATGTTCATATAGTTATCTTCCTTTATTTAAAGAGTAGTTTTAAAAAAATCCTTTTCGTGAATCTTCTAGTTATGCCGCATTTGAAGTAAACTGCGGACTATTGAAAATTTAAGTTTAACAGCAACGTTGACTTCCCCGGGCGGCAAGGCTAGTGAAGTAACATTTTCGACCGTATTTGAAAGATTGCATGGAGGATGTCATCTAGCGGACACACGATCCCTTATTTGGGTAAAATAAGGGTAAATGCGGTTGTTATCGGACTCAGGATTTCTTATTTGAATAAAAACAGGTGAAAATCATGTTTTTTAGCTGAATAAGGCATCGTGTGTCCGTTAATCCTCAAAATAAAGGTTAAAAAGGTAAATAAGGCATACTCAGTCCGATACCAAACAGTAACTAGCCCCTGCTTAGTTCGCAGTCTACCGATTATGTGAAAAACCTACAATTAATTTTGAAAATAGCTTTTATAAAAAAATAGTGAAAAATTTTGTATTTATTCGACGTAATTGTGTGCTATAATGAAACAAAATAAATAGATTTTTCGCTAGTAATGGTACATAGTATAACCAAATTTTACTTTTTTCATAAAGCGAATGAATACAAGGGGAGAGCTTACAGTAGGAAACATACTCGTAACGCCGAAGGAGCAAACATTCAGTGAATCTCTCAGGCAAAAAGACCCTTGTAGGACGCAGCTCTGGAGAGTGTTTACTTAGAGGACATTCAAAAAGTCCGGGTAAAAAAGACACATCGAAGGGGACCTTCTACTAAAACCGCCCACGTCTGTGGACAACGTAGAAGTCACCACATCCTGTGGAAGCTCGTTAGCTTGCTTTTGCGTTGCTCACGTATCAATATCATACGTTCCGCTACTCAAAGCTACGCTATCTCGAACTTCTCGGTCCTTTTTATCCTCCTTTTTGAACAAATATCTAAAGTAAACCACCAACGAAGCAAGCATCTTTTACGTGGGATGTGAAACTTTCTGGTTGAAGGACAGAGATTTCCTGGTATCAGTGAAATCTCTATTTTTTTATGCTTAAAAAAGGAGTGAATCAAATGGCTGAACTTAAACAAACACCACTTTTTCCTGTATATGCGGAATCTGGTGCGAAAACAGTTGATTTTGGTGGATGGGATTTACCAGTACAATTTTCTGGAATCAAGCATGAACATGAAGTAACACGTACGAAAGCAGGTTTATTTGATGTTTCTCACATGGGAGAAATTGTTGTGCAAGGAGAAAAGAGCCTTGATTTTCTACAGCGAGTATTAACAAATGATGTTTCGAAATTAACACCAAAAAAAGCACAGTATACGATTATGTGTTATGAAAATGGTGGAACTGTAGATGATTTAATCGTTTACATGTTAGAAGAGAACCATTATTTGCTAGTTGTAAATGCTGCGAATACAGAAAAAGATTTCGAATGGTTGAAGGAGCAAAATAATGAAGGGGTTAACCTTTCAAATGTTTCAAGTGAATATGTTCAGTTAGCATTACAAGGGCCAAAAGCAGAAGCTATTTTACAGCGCGTCACGGAAACAGATCTAAGTGAGATAAAATTTTTCCGGTTTGAGAATCCTGTACATTTTAACGGGATAGATGCTGGTGCAATTGTTTCTAGAACTGGCTATACAGGCGAAGATGGTTTTGAAATTTACATCGATGCTGCTAGCGGTGTTGATTTATGGAAGCTAATTCTAGAAACTGGTAAAGAAGATGGTCTTGAACCAATCGGGCTTGGAGCTCGTGACACCCTGCGATTTGAAGCAAACCTAGCACTATACGGACAAGAACTTTCAAAGGATATCACTCCAATAGAGGCTGGTCTTGGATTTGCTGTGAAAGTAAATAAAGAAGCTGATTTCAACGGGAAAAGTGTACTGAAGGAACAAGTTGAAAATGGTGCTTCTCGTAAGCTTGTCGGCATTGAAATGATTGATAAAGGTATACCTCGCCACGGGTATGAGGTTTTTGTAGGGGAAGAGGAAGCTGGATTTGTTACTTCCGGTACACAATCACCGACATTAAATAAAAATGTTGGTTTGGTACTCATAAAAAGCGAATTTGCAAAAGAAGGTACAGAAGTAGTTGTGCAAGTTCGTAAACGTCGATTAAAGGCTAAAGTAGTTAAAACACCTTTTTATAAGCGTGAGAAATAGGGAGGGATTCAAGTGGAATTTCGTTATTTACCAATGACTGAAGCAGATAAGAAAGAAATGCTGTCAACTATCGGTGTTGAGTCAACAGAAGAATTATTTTCAGATATACCGAAAGAGATTCGATTCAATCGTGAACTTGATTTAAAAGTTCCTACTAGCGAGGTAGAGTTGAAGAAAGAATTAACAGCAATGGCAAATAAAAACGTAAATTTGAAGGAATATGCTTCCTTCTTAGGTGCAGGAGTTTATGATCACTATATTCCATCGGTTGTAGACCATGTCATTTCACGTTCCGAATTTTATACTGCGTACACCCCGTATCAACCAGAAATATCACAAGGTGAATTGCAAGCGATTTTTGAATTTCAAACGATGATTTCTGAATTAACTGGTATGCCAGTTGCCAATTCATCGATGTATGATGGTGGAACAGCGCTTGCTGAAGCGGTTAATTTAAGTGCTGCAACAACTAGGAAGAAAAAAGTGCTCGTTTCAAAAGCTGTTCATCCTGAATCAAGAGCAGTTATTCATTCTTACGCAAAGGGTCCAAACTTAGAAATAATTGAAATTGATCATAAAAATGGCATGACTGACCTAGAACAGTTAGCGAAAGAGTTGGATGACGATACAGCAAGTGTTGTTGTTCAATATCCTAACTTTTTCGGACAAATCGAACCTTTACAACAGATAAACGATTTAATCAGTCAGCAAAAGAAAACAATGTTTATTACGTCAAGTAACCCGCTTGCGTTAGGGTATTTGACGCCTCCGGGTGAATTTGGAGCTGATATTGTTGTAGGTGATTCACAAGTATTTGGTATCCCTGCCCAATTTGGTGGACCTCATTGTGGTTATTTTGCAACTACAGACAAACTAATGCGAAAGGTACCAGGTCGATTAGTTGGCCAAACTACGGATGAAGACGGTGTTCGCGGTTTTGTATTAACTCTACAAGCAAGAGAACAACATATAAGACGTGATAAAGCAACGTCAAACATATGCTCAAACCAAGCGTTGAATGCACTAGCTAGTTCGGTAGCAATGAGCTCAATTGGTAAACATGGAATTAAAAAAATGGCGAAATTAAATATGCAAAAAGCACAGTACGCAAAGCAACAATTACAAGATGCTGGGATTTCAGTAATTACAGAAGGACCATTTTTCAATGAACTTGTTGTGAAACTGGATCGTTCTATAGTGGAAGTTAATGAACAGTTATTGAAAAAAGGAATTGTAGGTGGATATGATTTAGAGCAAACCTACCCTGAATTAAAGGGACACATGTTGGTTGCAGTAACAGAAATACGTACAAAAGCAGAGATTGATGCTTTTGTTAAGGAACTGGGGGATATTCATGGCTAAAGAAAATTTTCCAATTATTTTTGAACGGAGTAAAGAAGGAAGAACTAGCTATAGTTTACCAGATTTAGATGTCCCTGAATTAGACATTAATGAAGGAGTAGACGATGTTTATGTTCGTGCAGAAGCTCCGGATTTACCGGAGGTTAGTGAGCTTGAAATTATGCGCCATTATACGGGTCTATCCAGACGAAATTATGGTGTAGATTCAGGGTTTTATCCACTTGGTTCGTGCACAATGAAATACAATCCAAAAATCAATGAAGATGTTGCTAGATTAGATGGATTCAGTCATATTCATCCTTATCAGGATCCAAAAACTGTTCAAGGTGCATTGGAGATGCTGTACGATTTACAAACTTCGTTAAGAGAGATTACTGGTATGCATGAAGTATCTTTGCAGCCGGCTGCTGGAGCGCATGGTGAATGGACAGGATTGATGATGATTCGTGCATATCATGAAGCAAACGGTGATACAGAACGTACGAAAGTAATCGTTCCAGACTCTGCCCATGGTACAAATCCAGCATCAGCAACTGTTGCAGGGTTTGAAGCGGTAACGGTAAAATCGAATGAAAAAGGTTTAGTTGATTTAGAGGATTTAAAGCGAGTGGTTGGAAAGGATACAGCCGCGTTAATGCTTACGAACCCAAATACATTAGGATTATTTGAGACTGAAATTCTAGAAATGGCAAAAATTGTTCATGAAGCTGGCGGGAAACTATATTATGATGGAGCCAACTTAAATGCAATTATGGGCTATACTCGTCCAGGTGATATGGGATTTGATGTTGTACATCTAAACTTACACAAAACGTTTACTGGACCGCATGGTGGCGGTGGTCCTGGATCTGGTCCAGTTGGTGTTTCAAAAGAGCTTGAGCCATATTTACCTAAACCACTTCTTGTAAAAGATGAAGAAGGATATAAGTTTGAATACGATCGTCCAAATTCAATCGGACGAGTGAAGCCATATTATGGTAACTTCGGAATTAACCTTCGTGCCTATACGTATATTCGTACAATGGGTGGAGAAGGTTTGAAGAAGGTAAGTGAATATGCTGTACTAAATGCTAACTATATGATGCGTAAACTGGAGAAAGAATTTGATCTTCCATATCCGCAGCATTGTAAGCATGAGTTTGTTTTATCAGGGAAAAGACAGAAAAAATTAGGTGTTCGTACGTTAGATATGGCGAAAAGACTCCTAGACTATGGTTATCATCCGCCAACAATCTACTTCCCACTAAATGTAGAAGAAGCATTGATGGTAGAACCAACTGAAACAGAATCAAAAGAAACGTTAGACGGTTTTATCGACACGATGATAAGTATCTCTGATGAAGCAAAAAATGATCCGGAGAAAGTACAAGAAGCACCACATACAACAATTGTAAAGCGTATGGATGAGACAACAGCAGCAAGAAAACCTATTTTAAGATATTATAAGTAAAAACAAAGAGCTGAAACAAAATGTTTCAGCTCTTTCCATTATTATTTTGCTTTCACTTTACCTGTCCAACGTTTAAAGCCACCCTTAAGTTGGTTTAAGTCTTGATAGCCTTTTTTATTTAGCATATGTGCTGCACGTGCAGATCTCGAACCGCTTTGGCAGTATAAATAAACTGGTTTATCTTTTCTTATTTCAACAAGACGATGCTTCATCTGTGTGACTGGTATATTTCGGGCACCTAAGATATGTCCTTTTTGAAATTCTTGAGGTTCTCTTACGTCGATCAACTGTGCTTTTCTGTATCCTTCTCTAAATTGTTCCTCTGTAAGTGTTTTTAAATACTTGCGTTGATTTAGGTATCGCATTACAGCAAAAACAATGATTGCCACAGTTATTGCTACTAATAATATTATCTGTAAATCCATTTTTTGTCCCCCAATTATTTTCTCTATGCTCCTTTTTCTATTATATTGCTGATAGAAGTATTTTTCAAAGCTTTTCTACAGTACATTTAACAAAAAATAGATTGGGTAAGGATTCTGTCATATTTTAATTTTGCAACCACCAAAATAAGTTGTAATTGATTTTTCTTTTGGCAATATCTTTTATTTTCGTCAATTTTACCTGTTTTTCGTAGGTTTTTGAGAATTGACATTTTACTTATCTTTCGTTCTAAGCACAATATATAGTATTTTTTATAAAATGATTAACTATATATTGTTATTTAGGACTGAATTATGATAGAGTGGGAATTAGATAATACATAAACTAAATAAGGGAGTGATACCGTTGTCGATTGCTGTTGAAGAAAGCAAGACGATTAATGTTACACAATTAAACGAAGATATAAAGATGTTTCCAGAGGTACATCCGATTACAGGAGACATGAAACTAACGCACAAAGGTGTGTCAAGGTTAGTGATGCTTGATCGATACGCTTTTAAAGACACGGAGAAAAAGACGTTAAAAGAAGGGGATTTTGTTGTACTAACAGTTAAAGCTGATCCTAAGTTTCCTGCTCGTGGATTAGGTTTTGTAAAGTCGATTAATCGGCAGGATAAGGTAGCGGACATTGAAGTTGATAAGGAATTTGTTTCTGTACTAGATGATGAAACAGAAGCGGCAACCGGAATAGTACAACGCTCACTAGATGTCATTGATAAACCACTTGAAATTTATTATGAACAAATCGCTATGCGTAATGCAACTGGATTATCAAGTGTAGAACAGACAGAAGAAAAACAACAGGAATGGTTTGTTAAATTTAATAAAGAGTTAGCAAACTTAAACTTTATTCCTGCCGGACGAGTTCTTTATGGTGCGGGAGCAGGAACAGATGTTACCTATTTTAACTGTTACGTTATGCCGTACATTAAAGACTCTCGTGAAGGCATTTCCGATCATCGAAAACAAGTGATGGAAATCATGTCTCGCGGTGGTGGTGTTGGAACAAACGGATCAACGCTCCGCCCACGTAATACCTTAGCAAAAGGTGTTAATGGTAAGTCATCTGGATCTGTTTCATGGTTAGACGATATTGCGAAACTAACGCATCTGGTAGAACAAGGTGGATCAAGACGTGGTAAATAGTTTTAAAGTGCCTCGTCTATAAACGAACCTCGTGAATTGCTGGAAACTCTTTTATGACTTATTGGCTACAACGTAACCGGAAACGGTAAGCGTGAATGCTCAAAAACAATAAGTGGTTAAAGACAATCAGCAGCCAAGCTCCGTACAGGAGAAGGTTCAACGACCATCGAAAACACGTCAATTTAGGCGGAAGTGAGTAGAGTAGAAATCAAGTGATTTCGAAGTGCGAGGACACTCAGGAAGAGTGTAAGATATGGTCTGAACTCTAAGGTGACTTAGAGAACTGATGTAACGAATCAGTGAAACAAATTGGCACAAATGATCATGCTAGTTGATTCTCACCCTGATATTATTGAATTTATTATTTCTAAAATGCAAAACCCTAGAATCCTTCGATATCTAATTGAGAACACTGAGGATGAACAAATTAGACAATTAGCAAAAGAAAAGCTTAAATTTACACCGTTGACTGAAACGGAAAAAGATTTATATCAAGGAATCATTAACTATCAAAACATTCCTGGCACAGGCGGATTTACTAAAGCTGCAATTCGAGAAGCACAAGAAAAGTTAAGCACTGGTGGAACATACGCAGTAAACAATTCAGAATTCCTAACTGGTGCAAACATTTCTATTTGTTTAACGAAAGAATTGATGGAAGCTATTGAGAACGATGGAATGTATGAGCTACGTTTTCCGGATGTTGAAAACTACACTAAAGAAGAAATGAAAGAATACAACGAGAACTGGCACAATGTAGGGGACGTTCGCAAATGGGAAGAAATGGGGTATGGTGTTCGCGTATACCGTCGTATTAAAGCTCGCGAATTATGGAATTTAATTAATATTTGTGCAACGTATTCGGCAGAGCCTGGTATCTTTTTTATCGACAATGCGAATGACAAAACAAACGCTAAAGCATATGGAGATCAGGTAGTTGCGACAAACCCGTGTGGGGAACAACCTCTCGCACCATACTCCGTTTGCAATTTAGCTGCAGTTAACTTAGCAGAAATGGCTCATCGAGAGACAAAATCTATTAACTTTGAGAAGTTGAAACAAACCGTTCAAACTGGTGTAAGAATGCAAGACAACGTTATCGACGCGACACCTTATTTCTTAGAAGAAAATAAGAAGCAAGCGCTTGGAGAACGTCGTGTTGGACTTGGCGTAATGGGCTTGCATGACCTGTTAATTTACTGCGAAACGGAATATGGTTCGGTTGATGGAAATAAATTAGTGGATCAAATTTTCGAAACGATTGCAACAACTGCTTACCGTACATCGATTGAATTGGCGAAAGAGAAGGGAAGCTTTCCATTCTTAGTCGGTGAATCGGAGACGGAAACACGATCACTCAGAAAAGCATTTATCAATACTGGATATATGAAAGAAATGCCTGAAGATATTAGAGAAGATATTTTGAAATATGGTATTCGTAATTCACATCTGTTAACTGTTGCACCAACGGGTAAACTAGTTGCCCCCTACAACTGTGAAGTTGTAGCGTAAACTTGGCTATATGCGGGAAACTCTCAGTATCCTTTCGTACTCGCGCCTTGCCAGCGCATAAACGAGTAATAACTGGAAGGTGGAGACAATCCGCAGGGAAGTCGTGGCTGACCCCTCAACGACTACACGCCGAGCAACCATGAGAATGCACCTTAGTATTTAATATGTAAACGAGGTGACATTTTGCAAAAAGAATGTCTAAATTGTAAAGTTATTATTAAGGTTAAACCCAGTCATTTTGATAGAAAAAAGTATTGTTCGCGTAAATGCAAAGGGGAATATCAATCAAAAAATCCAATTGCTTTCCAGCATTTGAGCAAAAAAATAACTGTTCAATGTACTAGTTGTGGTTCAGAAGTCGTAAGAAAGGCTTCAACAATAAGTGAGAAAAATTTTTGTAATCAAGAATGTAGGCGTGTCTATCTAAGAGAAAATGGTAAGATGATAAACCAACATTTGGTTAAACAAGTTACAAAAACTTGTCTTATATGTAATCGAGAGTTCAACGTTATTTTATCTCGACAAAACACTGCAAAGTATTGTTCAAAATCATGTGTGGGAAAAGCAAATGGGGCAAGGGGTAAAGTGCAATATAGAAGAAGAATTATAGTAAATTGCACTAATTGCACAAGTAAACTTGAGCGAAAGCCCTCAATTATTAAGAATTGGAATTTTTGTGATAGTAATTGCATGGCAGAGTTCTATGCAAAGTCCGGTGCATTTTCGGGAAAAAATAATAAAGCCTGGCAGGGTGGGGATATTGATTATTATGGTCCTAACTGGAGAACTCAGAGAAAAAAGGCCAGAATAAGAGATAATTTTACCTGTCAGGACTGCGGTTTAACTGAAAAGGAATATGGACATGAATTATCTGTCCATCATATTATTCCTTTTAGACAATTTAAAGGTGATTGGGAAAGTGCTAACAACCTTTCGAATTTAATAAGTTTATGCGAACATCCCTGTCACCGAAATAGACATCGAAACATGGTTGATGATATAGTCTGATCCTCATGGCGACATGAGGAGTGGGTACTGATAATCCCACCCTCTATCTTAAATAGAGAGTAACAAAAATGAGCACTGGTACAATGGTTGGCGTTTCTACCGGGTTAGAACCATACTTCTCATTCACTTATTATAGAAGTGGTCGACTTGGTAAGTTTATCGAAGTAAAAGCTGATATAGTTCAAAAATATTTAGAGAATAATCCTGATCAAGATCCTGATAATCTGCCAAAATGGTTTATTACGGCGATGGAATTATCACCAGAGGCACATGCTGATACACAATGTGTTATTCAGCGTTGGGTGGATAGTTCAATTTCGAAGACTGTAAATGCACCAAGAGGTTATACCGTTGATCAAGTTGAAAATGTATATCGTAGACTATATAACGGTGGTGCTAAAGGTGGAACGGTTTACGTTGACGGAAGCCGTGATTCACAGGTATTAACATTAAAAGCTGAAGAAAATTCGTTTGACGATCAATCAGAAGACGTATCGACCGCTACTGCTACAAAACCAAAAGTAGTATTAGTTGATACCGTTCATGAATTGGAAAAAACAAATGTAACCATTGGATCTGAAGTTGGTGACACCTGCCCAGTTTGCCGTAAAGGTAGTGTAGAAGATATGGGTGGATGCAACACATGTACAAATTGTGGCGCCCAACTAAAATGTGGTTTATAAAAATGGAAGAAGAATTGACCAGTATATGGTCAGTTCTTTTTTTATGGTTTTTGAAAACCCCCGGCTATGCCAGGGGTTCCATTGAGCTTCTAGCGTGGGGTCAAAAAAAGCCTCTCTTCATGGTAAGATAAGATTGGTTTCCCGACCACCAAATCTCGCCATAGAAGGAGGCGTGTCCAATGAAGGACAAGAATAGTTTAGCACATACACAGTGGAGATGTAAGTATCATCTTGTTTTTGCACCGAAATATAGAAGGCAAATAATATATGGAAAATAAAAAAGTATAGGAGAAATAATAAGGGAACTTTGCGAAAGAAAAAATGTTGACATACATGAAGCAAATGCATGCAAAGACCACATTAATATGTTAGTCAGTATACCACCCAAGTTGAGTGTGTCTCAATTCATGGGATATTTAAAAGGAAAAAGTAGTTTAATGATTTTTGATCGACACGCCAATTTAAAGAATAGATATGGCAACCGCAAATTCTGGTGTCGAGGCTTCTTTGTAGATACAGTGGGAAGAAATAAAAATCAAATTCAAGAATATATACGAAATCAGCTCAGAGAAGACTATATGAGCGATCAGTTAACATTATTTGAAGAATACGACCCCTTTCACGGGGAAGAAAAATAAAAAGAAATAAGAGATTCTTTTAGAATCAGCGAGTGAGTGTGGTGCAAAAGGAAAAACCATTCAGTGGGCCTTTTAGGCCGAGGTCGGTAATAGAGGCTTTCAGCCGCAGAGCAAACCACCAGTTCACACTGGTGGTTTTGATTATGCACTGATAGGAAAGTATAAGCTTTAAGAATATCAGTCTAAGGGCAACTAAAGCCTCCGCAATTAGTGCTTGGTGATAAGCCAAGTATTCTTACTGACATTCTTTCTTGTTTATCCAGTATTGTTCCTGTATGCTTTTATTAGAAACATTTTTGCATTGACTAAAAATTTATTCACTGAAATGAGGGATACTATTGCCTACACCTAGTATGGAAGATTACATAGAACAAATATATAAATTAATGGAATCCAAAGGCTATGCAAGGGTCTCAGACATTGCAGAACAACTTGCAGTACATCCATCATCTGTTACTAAAATGATTCAAAAACTGGACAAAGATGATTATGTAAATTATGAAAAGTACCGTGGATTTATTTTAACAACAAAAGGTAAGAAAATTGGAGAACGTCTCGTTTTTCGCCACGAATTACTGGAACAATTCCTAGAGATTATTGGTGTAGATGAAGATAAAATATACGAAGATGTTGAAGGTATTGAACATCATTTGAGTTGGAATTCAATCGATCGAATTGGCGAATTAGTACAATATTTCAATGCAGATAAAACTCGAATCAAAGATCTAAGAAAAATGGTATTAGATAATAAATAAAATTAGTTGTCCACTGTTCTAATCTCCTTAAAAGGTGCTTACATATGTAAAAAGACACCATGCGGGGAGAGAGACAATGAAAATAGATGTTGTGTTTTCAGGTGGTGGCGTCAAGGCTTTTGCGTTTATTGGTGTATTGCACAGCATGAAAGAAAATAATCTTGAGATTGAGCGTGTCGCAGGAGCATCAGCAGGTGCTATTCTTGCCGGTTTATTAGCTGCTAACTATTCAGTTAACGACATAGAAAAAATAGTAAATAGTATTGATTTAAAAGAATTATTAGATCCTCCACCAATTAGTAAAGTTATACCATTGAGTAAGTGGCTATTATTGTATTACAAAATGGGTATATATAAGGGAGAACGGCTAGAAAGGTGGATATATCATCAACTTGCTCGTAAAGAAATATATACGTTTCGGGATATAAAACCAGAAAACTTAAAGGTTGTTGTAAGTGATCTCTCTTTAGGAAAATTAATCGTCATTCCCGATGATCTTGATCGTGTATATGGTATCGATCCAGATCGATTTTTAGTTGCAAAAGCGATTAGAATGAGTGCTGGATACCCATATTTTTTTATGCCAGAAAAAATAACAGGTAAAACAGGAAAAAAAAGTTTACTCGTAGATGGCGGGCTTTTAAGTAATTATCCGTTGTGGATATTTGATCGCCCTGATAAGCAAAATGTGAGACCGGTGCTAGGTGTGAAGTTGAGTGAAGACGTAGAACATACCGACCCAAAAAAAATAAAAAATGTGATGGAGATGTCGCACGCATTATTTACAACGATGAAACAAGCTCATGATACGCGTTATGTACTGACATCTCATAAAAAAAATACAATATTTATTCCAATAAAAAAAGTAGAGACAACAAATTTTCAGATTGAGGAATCCGAAAAAAAGAATCTTATTAAACTTGGAGAGGTTCATGCAAGATCTTTTTTAAAAAATTGGCCGTAAATGAAAAACGAGCACCTAAAAGGTAGCTCGTTTATTTCGTTTATGCTTATTTCCATCAATCACACGTAAATGGGGTGCACGTTTCGTCATTCTTTTCTTCATTTGCATCGATTGTTTTTTCTTGGTATTACTACCAGTTACACCACTATAATTTTTTGCTGCATATTTTGACTTCGACTGTTTTACTGCGCTTTTGTACTTTTTCATTTCGTTTGAAGAAGCCCTTTTTCTGAAAAAGAAAACATAGATTACTGCAAAAATCGCAAGACCAACTCCAATCATCACCATTATATTAGTAAGAAAATCAACGGTGTTGGTAAATAGTTGGGTTAGTAAACCGATACCAGCAAGACCTAGAATCGCATAAAGAAAAATAGAAAATTTATTACGAAACATTTGTGTGTCCTCCTTTCATATGAACGGGCAAATGGTCTTTCATTACCTCAATAACACTTTCTATTGTCTAACTATCATAGATTATTTCCTATCTAGCTAAAAATATTCAAATCACATATTTTTTCTTGTTATTCATTTTACTAGAAAATACAGATAATCACTAGCAAGTATCATTAAAATTTTACATTATTAATTATCTAATATTGGTCATACTAAATGGTAGAGGTGGTTGTTAATGAAGAAAGAGCAAAATTTGGAACAAAATAAACAAGAGAAATCATATTCAGTGTTTGCAAGGTCTGTATTAACTGGATTCATTGGTGGGTTAATTGCAGGTACGGTAGGTCTCGTCATGTATTATTTTAATTTCTCAGAAGTTGGACCAACTTCTTATATTTTGCGCTCTTGGTTAGATACCAGTTGGGTGCATGAATGGTTAGGGGACTTAATTTCCATTGTAATAATAGGAGTAATTTCCATTGTTGTTGCAATAATATATTACGTTCTCTTGAAAAAAATGCGTTCTTTGTGGATCGGTTCTCTATTTGGTATTGTGTTATGGGGAATTGTATTCTATTTACTACAACCGATTTTTCCTAATATCCCGCCATTGAACGAACTTAGTTTAAATACAATTATCTCTTCATTATGTCTGTATATCTTATATGGAACATTTATTGGATACTCTATTTCATACGATTACCATGACAGCGTGATTCGAGGAAAGCAAATCCATAAGAAAGAAAGAGAACAACAGCGCGCATAATGCAGCTGTTTTTTTCTTTATCGTTATAAAATTGTCATCGTTTATGATAAACTAAACAGGTGAATGATTATGATTTTAAGGGGTATAGACCGCATGAAACGAATATTATTATTAAATGGACCCAATCTAAATCTACTAGGTAAACGGGAAAATGACATTTACGGTGACTTTTCTCTAGCAGATGTGGAATCTACACTAACGAAACTTGGCAAAGAAAATGGTTTCGAAGTTGAATGTTTTCAATCAAACCATGAAGGGGCGTTAGTTGATAAGCTTCACTATGCAAATGGTAAATTTGATGGGGTTGTATTTAACCCGGCTGCATACACACATACCAGCATTGCTTTACGCGATGCAATAAAAGCCATCAGTACCCCTGTAATCGAAGTACATATATCAAATGTACACAACCGTGAGGAATTTCGCCATCATTCGTTTTTGGCACCTGTATGTTACGGGCAAATAGTAGGCTTAGGTTTAACTGGTTATAAACTAGCCGCAATGGCATTCATTGAACAGAAATAGAAAGGAATGGGAGAAATGGAAAAAATAGAAAAATTACGAGCTGCACTATCTTCAAATGATTTAGACGCTATCATTATTACAAGTCCTTATAACAGAAGATACATAACAAATTTTACTGGAACTGCAGGTGTTGCAATTGTAAGTTTAACTGAAACAGGTTTCATTACTGATTTTCGTTATACGGAGCAAGCAAACGAACAGGCTACTGAATTTACTGTTGTTGAACACAAAAAAGCGATTGTAGAAGAAATTAGTAATCAATTGAAAGAATTAAATGTTAAGCGAGTGGGCTTTGAAAAAGATCATATGACTTATGCGACGTATGAACTTTATACGAAATCAATTGATCAAGAACTAGTTCCTGTAAGCGGTATTGTTGAAAAACTTCGCCTAGTTAAAACGAACGAAGAAATTGAAATATTGAAGGCTGCAGCAAAAATTGCTGATGACGCATTCGAACATATCCAAGGTTTTATAAAACCAGGTGTGAAAGAAATTGACGTTTCGAACGAATTAGAATTTTTCATGCGTAAACAAGGCGCGACCTCATCAAGCTTTGATATAATTGTCGCTTCTGGTTATCGTTCAGCACTACCACACGGTGTTGCCTCTGATAAAAAAATACAATCTGGAGAACTTGTAACATTAGATTACGGTGCTCTTTATAAAGGGTACTGCTCAGATACCACGCGTACTTTCGCGGTAGGTGAAATTAGTGATGAATTGAAAAAAATATATGATACGGTTTTAACAGCGCAATTAAAAGGTGTTGAAGGGATCAAACCCGGAATTACTGGAGTCGAAGCCGATGCGCTAACTCGTGATTATATTACCGAAAAGGGTTATGGCGAATACTTCGGTCATTCTACAGGACATGGAATCGGATTAGAAGTACATGAAGGTCCAGGATTATCATTTAAATCAGAAGCTAAACTTGAAGCTGGTATGGTTGTAACTGTGGAACCTGGAATTTATATTCCAAACGTAGGCGGATGTCGTATTGAAGACGACGTACTCGTTACAGAAGATGGCCATGAGCGTTTAACACATGCTACAAAAGAGCTTATACACCTATAAGAAGCATTGCAGAAAAGGGAGGAAGTATGAATGATTTCGGTAAATGATTTTAAGACAGGATTAACAATTGAAGTAGATAATGACCTGTGGCAGGTTTTAGATTTTCAACACGTAAAACCAGGAAAGGGCGCTGCTTTCGTTCGTTCAAAACTACGTAATTTGCGAAATGGGAATATCCAAGAAAAAACGTTCCGTGGTGGAGAAAAAGTTGAGAAGGCACATATTGAAACCAAAAAAATGCAATATCTCTATGCTTCAGGTGATGCGCATACGTTTATGGATACAAACACGTACGAGCAAATTGAATTACAAGCCAAACAAATTGAGTATGAATTGAAGTTTATGAAAGAAAATATGGAAGTTTCTGTTATTACTTACGGTGAAGAAATACTTGGAGTTGATTTACCTAATAACGTGGAACTTGAGGTTACAGACACTGAACCTGGGATAAAAGGTGATACCGCGAGTGGTGGAACAAAATCTGCTACATTGGAGACTGGTATTACTGTGCAAGTGCCATTTTTTATTAATAACGGAGATGTACTAGTAATCAATACATCAGATGGAAAATATGTTTCTAGAGCGTAAATTACTATTGAAAAAATAGCAGTCCACGGACTGCTATTTTTTCATTTACTACTATTTATTTTGACGATTTTGTTCAATCATTGAATTAGCTGCTTTCACTAACTCTTCTTTCTTCATTGTAACTTCCTCGCTTTTACCTTCCATATATCTAACAAGGTAACGTATCGTCTTGTCTTCGTTTAACCAACTGATACTTTTTTCTTGCTCGTTTTTTGTAAAGTATCCTTTTACATCATTATTTAGTGTAACAGTACTCGTATACTTACCAAATGTAGGTTTTTGGCCATCAACATCAAATGCCGTTACGTGCACTCTAGGAAAACTAGTTTTTGACTTCAAAATGATGTCAAAATTTGTTTTAACCCCAGGTGGTAAAACGCCTGTAGCCAACGTGAATACATCTACACGATCAATAACAAATGGAATAGTTTCTAACTCCGGAACCACAACTTTAGTTTGGAATTCTTCTGGTAATTTCATCCATTTATCTCTTACTTCCACACTTTTCTTGAAAATTGTTTGTAACGGGCTTTCTGAACTATTAGTTGTGGAATCTTTTGTCTTTGTCTCATTTGAATCTTCAGACTTAGGTTCAGATGCCTCTTCTGACTTGTTTGAATCCGAATCAGGGCTACACCCCACTACTACAAATGATAGTAGAATCAGAATCATTACATTTCTTAATGTTTTCATAATACCTCCTAGACCCCTAAATAATATATTGATAATCAAAGTTTAACATATAATACTATTCTGAGAAATATAAATCAACAAATCACTCTCTACTTTCAACTGTCATATCTATCAATTCTCCACATATAAATACTATAAACGATAGTAAGGTGATTCATACATGAATGAAATTTTACGATTATTTCCAGATTCAATTAAACACGCACTCCAGAAGAAAGTGAAAGACCATTGGGGTGAACTACAAGAAATTCGTTTTCGGTCAAATCAGCCAATTGAGTTAATCTATGACACAAAGGTTGATTGGATTTACGAAGTAATACCTGAGGGTAAAGATGGTATTTTCATTCTAAATCAACTAAGTCATTTCTCTTTATATCGAATGGAAGATGAACTAAGAGAGGGATATATAACGATAGAAGGTGGACATCGAGTTGGGCTGGCTGGAAAAGTGAATACACTAGGAGGAACAGTAAAAGCAATTCAACATATTACCTTTTTTAATATACGAATTGCAAAACAAAAAATGAACGTAGCAAGTCCATTAATTCCTTATTTATACCGAAAAAATTATAAAAATACATTGCTAATTGGTCCCCCGCAAACAGGAAAAACAACGCTAATTCGAGATATAGTACGAATGATTGGCTCTGGTTGGGGACATGTATCCCCTAAAAAAGTTGCAGTGATCGATGAACGTTCAGAGATTGGTGGTTCTATTAAAGGTATACCTCAACATAATGTAGGAATAAGAACAGATGTTATGGATGCATGTCCAAAGGCTGAAGGCATGATGATGATGATTCGTTCGATGTCACCAGACGTACTAATTGTTGATGAAATTGGGAGCAGTAAAGATGTACAAGCATTAATGGAAGCAATATTGGCAGGGGTGGTTGTTATTTGTTCTGTTCATGGACAAACCCTTTCTGAAATAAAAAAACGACCATCACTAAAGCCGTTATTTGAGCAAAATGTCTTTAAGCGATTTGTTTTATTGGAAAAGCACCGACAGCCAGGATATGTCAAAGCCATTTATGACGAGAGCAGCATCAATATACTAACGAAAAAGAGGAGTTTTGATGCATGGAGTGGATAGGAGCAATTCTGCTTATTGGTACCACAACATGGATTGGTTTTGAGATCAGCACAAAATTTC
Organism: Virgibacillus sp. GM2-2; assembly: GCF_055329585.1. Lineage (NCBI taxonomy): Bacteria > Bacillati > Bacillota > Bacilli > Caryophanales > Bacillaceae > Virgibacillus > Virgibacillus sp. GM2-2. The sequence goes on from NZ_JBUZWC010000002.1 coordinate 227,475, forward strand.
GAGAACGTCCAAAGATTATCAGACAGCTAAAAAATGCGCTACAAATTTTAGAGGCTGAAATCTTGTATAGCCAACTCCCGCTTCCAGAGGCATTCGAAAGTATTGCGAAACAGTTACCAGATCCAACTAGATCTTTTTTTCAAGAACTATCGTTAGAGCTAACGAGAGAAAAGACCGATTTATATAGCATTTGGAGTAAACAAGTCGATGTTTTAGGGCAATCGACAGCGGTTGGTAAAAATGAAAAAGAAATATTGAAACAGTTTGGTAGAACACTTGGACAACACGATTTTACTCAACAACAAAAACATATTCAATTAGCTGTTTATCATTTAGATCGAGAATTAGAAGAGGCACGTGATAATGAATTTAAGTACAGTAAGATGGCTAAAAGTTTAGGTATTCTCTGTGGATTATTTGTTGTCCTTCTACTGATTTAGAAACAATTTGAGGAAAGTAAGGAAAGGGGTACATCCATGCTCACAGATGCATCCATATTATTTCAAATAGCTGGAATAGGGATTATTGTTGCGTTAATCCATACCATTTTGAAGCAAATGGGGAAGGAAGAAATTGCTCAATTCGCGACCTTGGTGGGCTTCATTATTGTTCTCATTATGGTTGTTAATGGTTTAGCTGATTTATTTCAACAAATAAAATCTGTATTCCTCTTTCAAGGTTAGAGTCGAATGGACATATTACAAATAGTTATACTCGGCATCATTTCAAGCCTATTATTCATCATTTTAAAAGATACCCATGCATCAATTGCCTACTTACTCATTATTCTTACTGGAATCATTATTTTATCTGCAGTCATTACACAAATCGGGTCAGTCTTAAAATTAATTGAATCATTAGGAGAAAAAGCGTCCATCGATGGTATATACATGGAGACAATTCTTAAAATTATTGGAATAGCCTATATTGCTGAGATAGGTGCAAATATTACGAGAGATGCTGGACTATCTTCTGTTGCCTCCAAGATTGAACTAGCTGGAAAAGTGTTTATTTTGTTATTAGCTGTCCCAATCATATCAGCAGTAATAGAAGCCATATTAAACTTTTTACCTGTGAGTTAATCATGGAGAAGGGAGTAGAACTGAATGGATGAAATGTTCTAAATTAATCATACTTATTCTTGCCATTTTGATTGTAATAGTTTCTGACGTCACCGTATCAGCTGCAGCATCCACGAATTTAACTGATATTGAACAAAAAGTATTAGACAAGGTTTCGCTTGAAAACATTCAAGGGCACTGGAACGATTTGATAGGGAAATATGGCGGTTACTTACCAGCACTAGAAAAGTCTAGTTTGTATGAATTTGTTAAAAACAACGGATCAATCTCAATCAAAAGTACTTTACTTGGACTACTAGAGTATTTGTTTCATGAAATTATCGTAAATGGTAAATTGCTTGGTCTACTTCTTATGCTGACGCTCTTTTCCGTTTTATTACAAACTATGCACACTGCATTTGAGCGAAGTGTGGTTAGTAAAATAGCATATTTTACCGTTTATTTGGTTTTACTTTTCATTGCATTAAATAGTTTTTATCTAGTTTTTACTTATACAAAAGATGCAATTGATGCCATGAGTAGCTTTTTATTAGCTCTTTTGCCATTAATTTTAGGATTGATGGCTACTTTTGGAAATCTAATAACTGTTTCTTTTTTTCATCCAATTATCGTGTTTTTAATTTTTGCTAGTGGTTTTTTAGTATCAAACTTTATCTTACCAATGTTGTTCTTATCAGCAGTACTGTTGATTGTTAGTAGCTTAACTGAAGGATATCAAGTCACCCACCTAGCCAACTTGCTTAAGTCTATTAGTTTAGGAGTGTTAGGCGTATTCCTAACCATTTTTCTTGGTGTTTTATCTGTACAAGGTGCAGCTAGTGCGATAGCAGATGGTGTTGCTATGAAAACAGCAAAATTTATTACCGGTAATTTCATTCCGATAGTTGGAAGAACGTTTACCGATGCTGCTGACACAATATTAAGTGCTTCACTACTACTAAAAAACTCGGTTGGTATTGTTGGGCTTATCATCATTATTTTAATTGCCCTTTTTCCAGCGTTAAAAATATTCGCTATCGCATTTATTTATAAAGTAGCGGCAGCTGTACTACAGCCAATAGGTGATGGCCCCATCATTACGAGCTTAAACGTAATAAGTAAATACATTATGTTCATATTAGCTTCATTAATTGCGGTGACCATCATGTTTTTCTTAGCAATTGTCATATTAGTCGTTGCTGGCAACATTACCTTAATGCTGCGTTAGGAGGTTGTACATGGACGCGTTTGTTGATTGGATCACACAAATAATTATATTCATGTTACTCGCAACCATCATTGAATTGCTCATACCTGCTACGTCCATGAAAAAATATATTAAGTTGGTGATAGCGTTAATTTTAATATTAGTATTTTTAAAACCAATTTTTTATTTATTTCAGATAGATGTGAAGCAAGCGTTAAATGACTCATATGAAAGACTTGAGGCTACTATATCGAATAAAACAGATATGAAAAAATCAATAGAATTTCAAAAAAGTGAAATACAAGAGCAACAACGTGCATATATTGAAAAACAAATGGCTGTCCCACTAATAGATCTTGCTAAGACCCCTTTACTAGAATCTTACCAAGTAGCTATCACAGATATGGAACTCTTATTTGCATCAGAAAAAGCTCCTACATTCGACGATTTAGAGGAAGTCATTGTTTATATAGATCATGCAGAAGAAAGTGAGGAGGGTGTAACTATTGTAGATGAAATCGTAATCAATACAGATAAAACACATCGAAACAAGGATAGCCCAAAGCTAGAAAAGGTGGAAGAACTTCTGCGGGATATATGGGAAGTAGAAAATAAGGAAATTACTGTGGTCTGGAAAGGGGGGACATCTTGAAGGATTTTTTGAAGCAATTTTTTCAAACTGAAAAGGCTAACACGACAAAAAAGCCACCAACAAAGAAAACAAAATCATTAATCGTAATTGGAATTACCGGTTTACTCTTAATCATTATTGCAAATGTCTTTTCCAATTCATCAACAGAACCAACTCACGAACAAACTATTGGAAGTTCCGTACCAACCCAACAAGAATCGAAACCCACATTAGGTGATAAAAAATCATCGACATCTAATGTGAAGGATTTAGAATCAAGTTACGAAAAGGAACTTCAAGATTTATTGAACAAGATTGATGGAGTTTCTGATGTAGAGATTATGGTAAATCTTGATTCAACTAAAGTAAAAGTGTATGAAAAGAATTTAATTACAAGTAAACAAACCACTGAGGAAACTGATAAAAACGGTGGTACACGTGAAATAGAGGACTATACGAAGGAATCTCAAGTAGTGTTAGTAAGACAAGGCGACAAAGAAGTCCCTTTATTAGTACAGACGAAAAAACCTGAGGTAAGAGGAGTATTTGTTATTGCAAAAGGGGTAGAACAAGCGACAGTAAAAAAATGGGTTATTGAGGCTGTATCAAAGGTTTTAGATGTTCCAACACATAGAGTTTCAGTAATGTCAAAAAGTTAGGGGAGATTAATTTATGTTGAAAAAACAAACTGTATGGTTATTAACAATGCTAAGTCTAATGATTGTGTTAAGTGTCTACTACATGACATCACCAGATATGGATGATCAAGCTTTTATTAACGAGGGGCTTGAGCAAGATGATGGTGTAGTCACTACTAGTGATTCAGAAGCTACAGAAGGGGAAGCTGATGTAGATATCGCTGAAAGTGGACAAGATGAGTTCTTTGCAACGCTTCGATTGAACATTCAGGATACACGCAGTGAAATTAAGGATCGGTTAGATGATGTAGTTGCTTCAAGTTCTGCATCAACTGAAGCGAAAAACGAAGCATTAAATAAAATGGCTGAATTGGATCAGTTAGCAGCAAAAGAGTTTACTCTAGAAGAAACGATTGCAGCTAATGCTGAATACCAGGATGTATTAGTTCGATCTAATGGAGAAAAAGTTCAGGTTCATGTAAAAGCAGAAAGCGAGCTAACAAAAACAGAAACAGTTAATATCATGCAACTGGTACGCGACGAATTTGGCGAAATTCCAGTAGTAGTAGAATTTAGAAAAGCTACTTAATCATATTAACGAATAAGAAAAGGCTCTAGCATATCGGCTAGAGCCTTTATAATTTTACTAACTATTCGCAAATGGCTACTAATATTGGTATAATTGGGTTGAATACGTTATACATACTTGATTCCTCGTAATTATTTGCTATTGGGTTGAAGTTTAACTAGTATTTAGCGTAAAATGTTAAGAGGAGTTATTAGTACCTGTTCTTATTTTTATAATGAAGAAGGAGTGCCGAGCATGTTAAAAGTACAAGAAATACGCGAAATAATAAAACTAATTGATCAGTCATCGATTAATGAATTTTCCTACGAATCAGAGGATGCAAAGGTATCTTTGAAAAAAGCTGGAAGCGGTGAAGTTGTAGCATCACCTGCACCAGTAGTTGAACAACAAAAACCTGTTCAAGTACAAGAAGCAAAAGAACCAGTAACTAAGGTTGAAGAAACTACAAAAGCTACAGAAGCAAAAGAACCAGAAGTGAAAAAGGAAGAAAAAGCTGATTACGATTATGAAATTGTTTCACCTATGGTTGGAACGCTTTATACTGCAGAATCACCTGAAAGTGATCCGTATGTTCAAAAAGGAAGCAGCGTTTCAAAGGATACGGTTGTGTGTATTGTTGAAGCAATGAAACTATTTAATGAAATTGAAGCAGAAGTATCTGGTGAAATAGTGGAAATTTTAGTGGAAGATGGGGAACTAGTAGAGTACGGTCAACCACTATTTAGAGTAAAGACTAAATAAGGGGATGGAATAAGTGATTAAAAAACTGTTAATTGCTAACAGAGGAGAAATTGCTGTTCGAATAATTCGCGCCTGTAAAGAAATGGATATCCAAACGGTGGCTGTTTATTCGGAGGCAGACAAAGAAGCACTACACGTACAATTAGCAGACGAGGCATATTGTATAGGACCAACTGCAAGTAAAGATAGTTATCTTAATTTCACGAATATTGTTAGCGTCGCAACATTAACCAAGGTAGATGCTATTCATCCAGGTTATGGATTTTTAGCAGAGAATGCTGATTTCGCAGAGATTTGTAACGCTTGTAATATTACCTTTGTTGGACCGTCGGCTCAATCCATTCAAAAAATGGGAATTAAGGACGTTGCACGTGAAACGATGAAGGCGGCGAATGTACCAATTGTCCCTGGTTCTGAAGGTATTATTGAAAATGAAGATGAAGCTAAAAAGGTAGCTGATGAAATCGGATATCCTGTTATCATTAAAGCAACTGCTGGTGGTGGTGGTAAAGGTATTCGCGTGGCACGAAACCAAGAAGATTTGATAAAGGGTATTCGTGTTACACAGAAAGAAGCTGAAACGGCATTTGGTAACCCAGGTGTTTACTTAGAAAAATTTATTGAAGATTTCCGTCACGTAGAAATACAAATACTCGCAGATAAACACGGTAACGTTATTCACTTAGGTGAACGTGACTGTTCCATTCAACGAAGATTACAAAAGCTAGTAGAAGAATCACCTTCACCTGCCCTGAATGAAGAAATTCGCAATAAAATGGGTGAAGCTTCCGTTAAAGCGGCAAAAGCCGTTGATTATGTGGGTGCGGGAACCATTGAATATATTTTCGACCGAAAAAGTAATGCGTTTTATTTTATGGAGATGAATACACGTATTCAAGTAGAACACCCTGTAACTGAACTAGTAACAGGAATAGATATAATTAAAGAACAGATCCGAGTTGCTAATAACGAGAAATTATCCATTACGCAAAAGGATGTTACTTTTGATGGTTGGGCAATTGAATGCCGGATAAATGCAGAAAATCCATTTAAAAATTTCATGCCGTCTCCAGGAAAAATAGAAATGTACTTACCACCAGGTGGTTTCGGTATAAGAATTGATTCTGCAGCATACCCTGGTTATTCGATACCGCCATTTTACGATTCAATGATTGCGAAACTAATAACCTATGGTCCGACTCGCGAAGAAGCGATAAATCGTATGAGACGTGCACTAGATGAGTTTGTAGTTGAGGGAGTTCATACGACTATTCCATTCCACCGTTTAATAATGGAACATGATGTTTTCGTAAAAGGTGACTTCAATACAAATTTCCTTGAAGAAAACCCTATACTTGAGAAAGAGTAGAAGGTCTAAGCTTCTCGATGCGATCTATTGCTAAAATCTTAGATTTATTCTTACTTTAAAGTAAAAATAAGGGAGTGTTTCAATGAGTGAACAGCCTTTGTTAAACGTTAGTGAAGATGATAGTTTAGGAACAGTGGAAATTGCTCCAGAAGTAATTGAAATAATCACCGGTATAGCAGCTTCAGAGGTGAATGGTATTTCCTCCATGCGAGGAAATTTTGCTACAGGGGTTGTTGAACGGTTTGGTAAAAAGTCTCACAGTAAGGGTGTGAAAGTAGAACTACAAGATGGTGGAATTACAATTGATCTTTATGTAGTTTTAGATTTCGGTGTGTCAATTCCAAAGGTTGCCGAGGAATTACAAACGAATATTCGACAAACCCTTAAAAGCATGACTGCACTGGAGATTGCTGAGATTAATGTTCATGTGGTTGGTATTCAGATGGACGGAAAAGAAAGTACAGAAGTATAGGTAGTAAACGAAACGGTTAGAAGGTACTGAATCCTTTTAGCCGTTTTTCTTTTTTGTCTAGCTGCGGCTCCTAGCGCCTAGCAAATAGATAGTCAGGATGAATGTACGGAAAAAGCACCGTACGTGTCACCTGTCTATCTATTTGTACGTCGCTAAGCAGTCGCCTGCGCTTTTCTTGTCTATCTCCGGCTCCTAGCGCCTAGCAAATAGATAGTCAGGATGAACGTACGGAAAAAGCACCGTACGTGTCACCTGTCTATCTATTTGTACGTCGCTAAGCAGTCGCCTACGCTTTTCTTGTCTAGCATTGGAATATGGTTCGTGTTATTATTTGAAGAGATACGTTTAAAGGAGTAATGAATGATGAATCGACATGCAGCAAGAGAAAAAGCATTTCAAGTGTTATTTCAAATGGATTTGAATGAAATAGAACCTGCAATAGCATTAGCTGAAAGTGTAAAATCGGACAAGATTGATCCATTTCTAGAGAAGCTAGTTGTGGGCATTACGGAAAACAAAGACAAGGTAGATGAACGCATTTCTAATCACCTTGAAAAATGGACCATCCAACGTATTGCGTCGGTTGAAAAAACCATTCTACGGATTGCAACGTATGAAATAATGGAAATGGATGATGTTCCAACAAATGTCTCTATTAATGAGGCTGTTGAACTTGCTAACAAATATGGAGACGAAAAATCAGGGAAATTTGTAAATGGTGTGTTGTCCAAAATCATAGCGTAAAAGGGGAATAATGTTATGTCTGCTGAGATAATTAATGGAAAAGAATTAGCACAGCAATTAAAGGATGAAATGAGCAATGAAGTAACTGAGTTAAGAAATAAAGGAATAATACCTCACTTAACAGTAGTTCTAATCGGTGAAGATCCCGCTTCCAAGTCGTATGTAAGGGGCAAAGAGAAAGCAAGTGCTGAAACTGGAATATCGTCTGACATTATTGAGCTTCCAAAATCAACAAGTGAGGATGAATTGTTGGCTATTATTACGGACTTAAACGACAATCCAACCGTTCATGGTATATTAGTACAATTGCCATTACCAAAACATATCGCGGAACAAAAGGTAATTGAGCACATTAATCCTGAAAAAGATGTCGATGGATTCCATCCAGTTAATATTGGTCGGATGATGACTGGTAAAGATACATTTTTACCATGTACTCCGCACGGTATCGTAACAATGCTTAAATCCAAAAATATTCCGATCGAGGGGCAACACGTAGTCGTTATTGGAAGAAGTAATATTGTTGGTAAGCCAGTAGGACAATTGTTGTTAAATGAAAATGCTACCGTTACATATTGCCATTCAAGAACGAAAGATTTAAAACAATTCACTAAAAAAGCAGACATATTGGTTGTTGCTGTTGGAAAGCCAAATGTGATCGGTGCCGATTATATAAAACCGGGTTCAACAGTAATTGACGTGGGCGTAAATCGTCTGGAAAATGGTTCATTAACAGGTGATGTGCAATTCGATGAAGCAAAAGAAATTGCAGGGTTTATTACTCCAGTTCCGAAAGGTGTTGGACCAATGACAATAACTATGCTCCTTCAAAACACAATTAAGTCTGCTAAAGGAATGGCGTTACGTGAAGGATAAATACCTTACAGTTACAGCACTCACCAAGTATATTAAACGAAAATTTGATACAGATCCACATTTAAACCGAGTGTTTGTACGAGGTGAAATTTCTAATTTTAAACTGCATAGTCGCGGTCATATGTACTTAACAATTAAGGATGATCAAACAAGAATACAGGCAGTAATGTTTGCTGGAAATAATAAATCTTTGAAATTTCAACCAGAAAACGGGATGAAGGTTTTAATCACAGGAGATGTTGGAGTATTTGAACCATATGGACAATATCAGCTGTACATTGGACAAATGGAGCCTGACGGTGTTGGAGCATTATATTTAGCTTTTGAACAACTTAAGGATAAATTACAGAAGCAAGGTTATTTTGATCCAGCACATAAAAAAGAGATACCAACGTATCCAAAACATATTGGAGTAATTACGTCCCCAACAGGTGCAGCAGTTCGGGATATTATTACGACAATAAAACGTAGGTATCCAATCGTTAAGATTACTATTATTCCAGTTTTAGTACAAGGTGTAAATGCAGCAAAATCAATAGTTAAAGGTATTGGAGAAGCACAGGAACAATCAGATCTAGATGTATTAATTATTGGTCGTGGCGGTGGATCGATTGAAGAATTATGGGGCTTTAATGAAGAAATAGTGGCACATGCCATTTATCAGTCAACAATACCAATTATTTCAGCTGTTGGTCACGAAACAGATACTACGATTAGTGATTTTGTTGCTGATTTACGCGCCCCAACCCCTACAGGTGCTGCCGAATTAGCAGTACCATCACAAGTAGAATTGAAAGATAAACTTTTAAAAATTAATCGATCTTTAAATCGATCAATGATAAATATACTTCAATCATCATCATTACAGTTAAAAAGATTAAAGCAATCGTATGCTTTTAAATATCCTGAGCAACAAGTAAACCAAAGAGAACAACAACTTGATAAGTTAGTTGAACGGTTAAGCAAATCAGTACAAAATACCGTTAATAAAAATCACGATACATTAAAAACAAGTCAAAAACGTCTAGCAAATCATCATCCAGAAAAACAAATGGAACAGTTAGAAAAACGCATTGGTCAATTACAGAAACAACTTACAACTGGAATATCTCATATCACGACTGAGAAATCAAAACAGGTTGCGACAATGATTGATAAATTAACTTTATTAAATCCACTAGAAATAATGAAACGTGGTTATGCCATTCCCTTTGATCAGGATCGAAACATTATTAAATCGGGAGCACAAACGAAAAAAAATGATGTAATACACGTGAAATTATTACATGAAGAATTGACATGCCGAGTAGAAGCTATTAAAAAGGGTGAGGAATATGGATCAGAATGAATTATCTTTTGAGGAAGCAATGCTAAAGTTAGAAAAGATTGTGGAACAATTAGAAGAAGGGGACGTTCCATTAGAGAAAGCTATTAATTACTATCAAGATGGTATGAAGCTTTCGAAAATTTGTAACGATAAATTAATCAATGTTCAAGAAAAAATGACGAAAATTATGAATGAACAGGGAGAGTTAACCCCTTTTGACATACAGGAGGAGGATTAACTGTGCAGGCGACATTAGCATCTTATATAGAAGAAAATAAACAATTTATTGAACGAGAGCTTGATAAAGCGCTACATCAGTTGGATATACCGGAACAATTAAAAAAATCTATGTTATATTCATTTCAAGCTGGTGGAAAAAAACTTCGTCCCATTTTGATGATTGCAAGTTATGACACATATGGTACAAATAAGCATGAAATAATTGCGCCAGCAATTGCATTGGAAATGATCCATACGTATTCATTAATACATGATGATTTACCGGCGATGGATGATGATGATATGCGCAGAGGAAAACCTACAAATCATATTGTCTTTGATGAAGCTACAGCAATATTAGCAGGAGATGCACTGCTTACATATAGCTTTGAAATTGTCGCTTCCGATAATAATTTAACTGATGCAGCTAAGGTGTTTTTGATTCGTGAATTATCAAAAGCAAGTGGTCCAAAAGGAATGGTTGCTGGTCAAATTTTAGATATGGAAGCTGAACAGAAACCAGTCTCACTGGAGCAATTAGAAAATATCCATGCATTAAAAACTGGTGAATTAATTAAATTTGCAATTAAAACAGGTGCATATATTGGAAATGCAACTGAGGAGCAATTAAATTACTTGGACGAATTTGCGTACTATTTAGGGCTTATTTTTCAAGTGCAAGATGATATTTTGGATGTGACAGGTGATCAAGAAAAGCTCGGTAAACCTGTTGGCAGTGACCAGCTAAACAACAAAAGTACATATCCAAAACTATTAGGTAACCAAGGCGCACTAGAGCAGAAGGAAAAATATGTAGCATTAGCAAAGCAAGCACTAAAGAATGCTAATGCAACGAACTCTTATTTAATGCAGTTGACGGATTATTTCAGCACTCGAAATCATTAACAAAAAATAGATATGAAGTGTAAAATATGATATACTATATGCATAAATGGAATGGTGCAGTATTCTAGTCAGTCTTCCGTTTCTGAAGGCGGGCCTAAAAATCCGCCAAAGGGCACATCGATGAAGTTCCTTGTGTTGGCTTGAGGCGCCCAGCCTTGGGTCAGTGCTGGGAGTTAAGGTTTTAGGGCGATCCACAAAGGCATGTGGGCGTTGACCCTATTACCGCGGAGGCCCATCGCTGTAGTGGTAACTAAGCCTAGGGACCATTATGGAATGGGGTATGAACCTGCATTGTAAGGAAGGGAATTCTTACATGTAGCGTAGCCTGCCTTGAGTGGTGTTTCGAGGGGATTAGAGTTACAGGATTACAAATTAGTTGGCCACTAATTTGTACATTTTATCTCTATGAAATCGTCACTGCAAAAGAGGCTAGGAAACGCCAAAAAGGCTGCTGAGGAAATCTCCTAGACTGTTCGCATTGACATTTAAAAGGGATTATAGTGTGGACTAAGTGGTAATCCAGTCTAGCAATAGGCGACTATGCTAAGATAGGTTTAAAGGGGAACCGCCCTTATGGCAACATGGGGTACTTATTTGGGAAAACCTACTGGACCTAAGCCGCAGTTTTTACCTTTTGAATGACCATTCCAACTATACATAATTTAGTTTTGAGGTATATGATGAAATCACAAATAAAACGATCGATGAAATTTAGTTTAACAATTGCCGTTATCACTTTTGTGTTAGCGGCTATTTTTACAATTATTTCCTCCTCTCTGTTAAGTGATGTGATATGGGTTGTAGGACTATTAATTGTACTAGTCATTGTTTCTATTGGAGTGCTATTTGATATGCTCGGAATAGCTTCTACCGCAGCAAATGAGCAACCATTTCATGCAATGGCAGCAGAGAAAGTTCACGGTGCAAAAGAAGCAGTTATCATCATTCGTAATGCCGATAAATTTGCAAGCTTTTGTAATGATGTTATTGGTGATATATCGGGGATTGTAAGTGGTACTGCCACTGCCATTGTTGTACTACAAATTGCCGATTTATTTGGTCAAAGTGAAGGATCTACCGGTCAAATTACATTATCCGTAGTTTTAACGAGTATAGTTGCTGCAATTACGGTTGGTGGGAAAGCACTTGGTAAATATGCAGCTATAAATGCATCAACATCTATTATTTTCTTTGCAGGCAAAGCGGTCTCGTTAATTGAACGCAAATTAAAAATAAAAGTTTTACCAAAAAATGAGAAGCAATATAATAAAATCAAATAATCAGTAAAGGATTTAATTGTAATGGGCAAAAAACGCTTAGATGTGTTGTTAGTCGAACGTAACTTAATGGAAACACGCGAGAAGGCCAAACGATCAATAATGGCAGGACTCGTTTTTTCAGAGCAAAATCGCTTAGACAAACCAGGAGTAAAGGTTGATGAGAATATTCCAATCACTGTTAAAGGTAAATTAATTCCTTACGTGGGTAGAGGTGGTCTTAAGCTTGAGAAAGCATTGAAAGAATTTACTATTTCCATGAAAGATAAAATAATGGTAGACGTTGGTTCGTCTACAGGTGGCTTTACCGATTGTGCTTTGCAAAATGGAGCAAAAAAATGCTACGCCATTGATGTTGGGTATAATCAATTGGATTGGAAACTACGAAACGATGAACGTGTAATAGTTATGGAACGAACAAACTTCCGATATGTAACCCCAGATATGTTAATGCAAGGTACTCCAGATATAGCCACTATTGATGTCTCATTTATTTCGCTAAAATTAATTTTGCCCGTTTTAAAGTTATTACTTAACGATAATAGTGATGTTGTAGCTTTAATTAAGCCGCAATTTGAAGCTGGTAGAGAACAGGTTGGAAAAAAGGGTATTGTACGAGATAAATCCGTACATTCTCAAGTAGTAAACAATATTATTCAATTTGCTATAAAGGAAGGATATCAGTTACGCGGATTAACTTATTCACCAATCACTGGAGGAGACGGTAATATTGAATTCTTAGCTCACCTTGGCTGGAGTTCCGATGTAAGGACCACCGATGTGAATACGGCGTTAATATACGAAGTTGTAGATCATGCACATTCCAGTTTACATGGAAAATAAATTTCCCATTTGGAGGAAATTCAATGAGCAAAACACAACGGCAAATAAAAATTCGAGAATTAATAATGAAGTATGATATTGAAACCCAGGATAGGCTCGTTCAAGAGCTAGAAAAATTGGGGTTTAATATAACACAAAAGACAGTTTCTAGGGATATTAATGAATTACAATTAGTAAAGGTTTCTACGTCTAGTGGTCGATATAAATATAGCCTACCATCTGATCACCGATTTAATCCATTGGAAAAACTGAAACGCTTAATACGAGATACATTCGTAAAAGTTGACCACGCTAGTCATTTTATCGTTCTAAAAACACTGCCAGGAAATGCTCATGCGGTGGGCGTTTTGATTGATCATCTTGAATGGGGAGAAATCATGGGAACAATATGTGGTGATGATACGTGCATGATTATCTGTAAAAATGAAAAAGACTCTTCTATGATTAAAGAACGGTTCTTAAATATGTTGTAAACGAGGAGAAGGTTTATATGTTAACAGAACTATCTATACGTGATTTTGCAATTATAGATGAACTTTCCATAACTTTTCACGAAGGTTTGACTGTGTTAACAGGAGAAACTGGTGCAGGTAAGTCAATTATTATAGATGCTGTTCAGCTACTTGCTGGCGGACGTGGTTCGGTGGAATTTGTACGACATGGCTCAAATAAGGCAGAAATAGAAGGATTGTTTTCCATTGATAACAAAGGTCATAATATTTATCAAGTTGGGAAAAATTATGGAATAGAAATTACTGATAACATGGTTGTTTTACAACGAATTATTACTTCCGCTGGTAAAAGCATTTGTAGGGTAAATGGAAAGTTAGTTACACTTGCCATTTTAAAAGAATTTGGAAAAACACTAATTGACATACATAGTCAGCATGAAACTCAAGCGTTAATGGATCCTGATAACCATATTGAACTTCTTGACTTGTATAATGAGCCAATCATCAATCAGTCGAAACAAGAGTACTTAGCAGTATACAATCGATTACAAACGTTAAAAAAAAGGTATCAGGAGTTAAATGAAAATGAACAAGAGGTAGCGCATAGGTTAGATCTCTTAACGTTCCAATTGGACGAGCTTGAACAAGCAAATCTTTTACCTAATGAAGACGAATTGCTTGAAGAAGAACGGGGTAATCTTGCTAATTTTGATCGTATTTATGTTGGTATTCAGGATGCGTATAATGCATTATACGGTGAACAAAAAGGCATTGAATGGTTACGTATGGCGCTACAGTCGTTAGAAGATAATAAAAATTATGATCCATTTTTAGCAAAAAAGGCAGAGGAATTAGCAAATCATTTTTACCTTGTCGAAGAACTATCATTTGACCTAAGAAATTATCGGGATACGTTAGAGCATGATCCTGACAGGCTAAACGAAATTGAATCTCGATTACATGAAATTAATCGTTTAAAAAAGAAGTATGGACCTACTGTGAATGATATCATCGAGTATATGGGTAGAATTCAAGAAGAAATTGAAGAAATAACGAATAAGGACTCTCATTTATCAAACCTCCAACATCAAATTGAAGAAATGGAGCAAGATGCCTATTTAGAAGCAAAACAACTTCATGATATTCGAGAAAAAGCAGCTAAAGAACTAACAAAAGAAATTCATCATGAATTAAAGGACTTATATCTAGATAAAGCCACATTTTCCATTGCATTTGATAAGAAAGATGATGATACACACCCTCACCTCCATAAAAATGGGTTTGATCATATCACATTTTTAATTTCTACCAATTCTGGGGAACCACTGAAGGAGATGAACAAGGTTGCTTCGGGCGGAGAACTATCCAGAATTATGTTAGCTTTAAAAAAGATATTTGCACAACATCAAGGTGTAACAAGTGTAATATTTGATGAAGTTGATACTGGAGTTAGTGGAAGAGTCGCTCAAGCTATTGCTGAAAAAATTAACCATGTTTCAGAACAATCACAGGTTCTTTGCATTACGCATTTGCCTCAAGTAGCCGCCATGGCTGATACGCATAACTTAATTGAAAAAAATGAAAAAAATAAGCGAACCATTACCGCTGTAAAAGAGCTTACCAATGAGCAAAAAATTGATGAACTGAGTAGAATGATAACAGGAGCAAAGCTTACTGACACCGCTAGGCAGCATGCAAGAGAAATGCTTCAATTAGCAGATTCCATAAAACTAAAATTATAATGGATAAAATTAGTTAAAAACCAGAAGATAAGTTATCTGGTTTTTTATTTTTTGTTCTACTATTTACTGATATCAGTAAATAAGGCTTTCTCCTACATAGAGGAAAGACAGATCATACATAAAATCATTGCTTTTTTTACAAATCTTTACTATGCGTTTTTTTTATAGGAAATGTTACACAGGTTTACTTGTTATTGACCAGTTTAAAAATAACTTGGTTCGGTCAAATTAAAGGTACAGACAAAGATTGGGTTAGGAATTGAGGAGAGTGAAATGATTGAAGTATCGTAATGAATTACGTATTTGTATAGGAGTGTTACTTTTTGCAGCGCTTGTTGCTTTACCTTTTTACACCCCAGTTCAGCAATATCTTTCCATTCCCAATAATATTGTTACTTTCAATGATGAATCGCCGATTTCTGTTCCAAGCTTAGGTCATTCTGTTGATGTAGAAACAACAAATGAGACTGTAAAAGCTGTAAGCTCAAACGAGTTTAAAACCGTCTCAGCAGGCAAAAATGAGTTGTTTTATACAATGGCAGGACTTCCAATAAAAAAAGTAGACGTTGATGTGTTGGAGGATCTACGTATAACTCCCGGTGGACAGTCTATCGGGGTAAAATTGCATACAGTTGGCGTATTGGTGGTTGGACATCATCAAGTGAATGGACAAAATAAAACACTGTCACCTGGGGAAAAAGCAAATATTAAAGTAGGTGACATTATCCTAAAGATAAATGGGGAAAAAATTAAAGAAATGCAGGATGTAAAACCATTAGTTGAAAAAGCTGGTAAGGCTAGCGAAGCGTTAAATGTAACCATTAAACGTGGAAATGAAAAAATAAAAACGAAGCTTAAACCAGTGATGGATGCTAAAGCTGATGAATATCGAATCGGACTCTATATTAGAGATTCGGCAGCTGGAATAGGTACGATGACATTTTATGATCGCGAGACAGGTAAGTATGGAGCACTAGGGCATGTAATTTCCGATATGGATACGCAAAAACCTATAGAAATTTATAATGGTGCAATTGTCAATTCGACAGTAACCTCGATTGAAAAGGGAACTAACGGAACCCCAGGTGAGAAACAAGCGAAGTTTTCAGTCGATGCTGAAAAAATTGGTACCATTACAAAAAATAGTCCATATGGGATATTTGGTGAATTAAATCAAAAAATGGATAACGGTAAATATAATAAGCCGATGCCAGTTGGACTTTCACATGAAGTTGAAGAAGGACCGGCAAAAATATTGACGGTATTAGAAGGAGAAAAAGTGGAAGCTTTTGATGTGGAAATTGTAAGTAGTGTACCACAAAAATATCCTGCAACGAAAAGTATGGTTGTTCAAGTAACAGACCCTGAACTATTGAAAAAAACAGGTGGTATTGTTCAAGGTATGAGTGGAAGCCCAATTATCCAAAATGGAAAAATAATTGGAGCAGTAACACATGTTTTTGTTAATGACCCTACTTCAGGCTATGGCGTTTATATTGAGTGGATGCTTAAAGAAGCAGGAATTGACATTTATAAAGGAGAAAATAAAGCAAGCTAATCTAGAAAATAAGCTCACACATTTATTGTGTGGGTTTATTTTTATTTTTCGACAAAGTGACTGATACTTTGTCAAAATTTATCACATGATAGCGAAATGATAAGAAAAACGGAGGAAAATAAAGATATTTTTCAATTAAATAAAGTTTTTTTAAATTTTAGCAGGTTATACGGAATTGATGTCGAAACTATAGCGTGGGAAATGTTTATTTTACATAAAGGAGGAAATAAAAGTGGAAAAAATTTCAGTTTGTTTAGTCGATGATAATCGTGAGTTAGTACAGGTGATGGAGGAGTATTTTGACGGACAGGAAGACATAGAGGTAATTGGAACGTCACATAATGGTAGAGACTGTCTTGACATGTTAAATGAAATGGAACCAGATGTATTGGTTTTAGATATAATTATGCCTCATGTGGACGGTTTAGCTGTACTTCAATCAATAAGAGGTTCAGAACGTAATAAATATCCAAATGTCATTATGCTGACAGCCTTTGGTCAGGAAGAAGTAATGAAAAAAGCGGTTGACTTAGGGGCTGCATACTTTATCTTAAAGCCATTTGACCTAGATAACTTAGCTGATCAAATTCGCCAAGTTCAAGGGAGAAATGTTCAGCCGACACAGGCAAAATCAGTTAATAAAAAAGGGAAGCAAAAGAAAGACCTAGAAGCAAATATTACAAACATTATTCATGAAATTGGTGTTCCAGCGCATATAAAAGGATACATGTATTTGCGTGAGGCAATTACAATGGTTTATAACGATATTGAACTCTTAGGATCAATAACTAAAGTATTATACCCGGATATTGCGAAAAAATATAATACGACTGCCTCAAGAGTAGAGCGTGCAATTCGTCATGCAATAGAAGTCGCGTGGAGTAGAGGTAATATAGATTCGATATCGGAATTATTTGGTTATACAATTAGCATTTCGAAAGCAAAACCAACGAACTCAGAATTTATTGCAATGGTCGCAGATCGATTGCGTTTAGATAATAAGGCGAGCTAATAAAAATAACACAAAAAGGGTCAGTCTCTCGTAGCTACAACATATTGTTGAAGTTAAGGGAACTGACTCTTTTTATGTATTGTAGGATAGTTTAAGGTTTTCGCCATTAAAGATTGCCGATAAGCCGAGCAATCATTTTAACTTAACTTTTCATATTTGTTTCCTTCGCATTATAGTTTCTTTTTCGATCTCGATGAACAATGAATCCTCCTATGAACGAAATTCCACCAATTAATAATATAAAACCAACAAAAAATTGAATACCTAGGTGAAAAAATATAGGATACAGTTCTTCAAATAATGCATCACGCATTAGCTTTATTCCGTAGGCTGAAATAACCCCTGGTATAACAAGAAGTAAAACAGCGATAATTCGAATCATGATGAAACCCCTTTAATAAATCTTCTTTTTAATAAGCAAAGAAAGTATAAACGAAAAGCTTTGCGTGCAACATCGAACCACCCACGTTGCGTGGGCGCAGTTTGTACGTTGCTAAACGGGCGCTTGCGCTTTTCTTATGTAATTAGTATAACAAAAGCACGAAAAAAATAGAAACAAAATAAAATTTGCTAAATCCTGCAGATTAACGTACAATATACGTGTGCAAAAAATTGCAAGGTGGGATCAAATGAAGCGAGTGCTTATTGTTGGTGCTGGTAAAGGCGGAAATGCTTTAATAAAAATTTTATCTGAGACGGACACCATGCAAATTGTCGGTGTAATCGATATCAACGATAGCGCTGTTGGCATGGATCTTGCAAGGAAGCTTGATATACATACAGATAACAATTGGAAAAATTGGATAGATGATGAGTTGGATATCATCATTGAGGCTACCGGCAATGAAGCTGTGTTAAATGAAATATTAGAAGTACGGAGCAGAAGAACAGTAGTGATACCGGGGTCAGTAGCATATATTATTTCGGAATTAATGGTCGAGAAAGAGTCACTTGTTGGACAATTAAAGATGGAAACAACGAATCAAGAATTAATATTAAATAATATCCGGGATGGCATGATCGTTGTTGATCATGAAGGATATGTTCAATTCATTAATAAAAGTGCAGAACGAATTGTTGGTATTTCGAAATCCAAGTCCATGAATCGTCCAATTCAGGCTGTGATTGAAAATTCTAGATTACCATTAATTTTACGTAGTCGTAGACGAGAAGTAAATCAAAAATTGATGCTTGAAAATGGGAAAAAAATTATTACAACGCGAATTCCCATAATAAATGAAGATGATGAACTTGTCGGAGCATTTGCAGTATTTAAGGACATTACAGAAGTTGTCGATCTTGCAGAAGAAAACACGGATTTAAAAGAAATAAAAATTATGCTTGAAGCAATTATCCAATCATCTGATGAAGCAATTACGGTAGTGGATGAAAATGGTAATGGGTTAATGATTAATCCTGCCTATACAAAAATCACAGGACTTTCTAGGGATGAAATTATAGGAAAACCAGCCACGGTTGATATTTCAGAAGGCGAAAGTATGCACATGAAGGTACTCGAGACTCGTAGACCTGTAAGAGGAGTACGTATGAAAGTTGGAGCATCTAAAAAGGATGTGCTAGTAAACGTTGCACCAGTGATAGTGGACGGCAAAATAAAAGGTAGCGTCGGCGTTTTGCATGATGTCTCCGAGATTAAATCCTTAACAAGCGAATTAAAACGTGCAAGGCAAATCATTCGTAATTTAGAAGCAAAGTACACATTTGATGATATTATCGGTTCGTCGCCAGAAATGAAACTTTCTCTTGAACAAGCAAAGGTCGGAGCAAAAACTCCTGCAACCGTGTTATTGCGAGGGGAATCTGGTACAGGTAAAGAACTTTTTGCCCACGCAATTCATAATGAAAGTGATCGGAAACATAATAAGTTTATCCGAATAAATTGCGCAGCAATCGAAGAAAACGTGTTAGAAACTGAACTTTTCGGATACGAAGAAGGTGCATTTTCTGGAGCTAAGCTCGGTGGAAAAAAAGGTTTGTTCGAAGAAGCGAATTTGGGAAGCGTCTTTTTAGATGAAATCAGCGAGCTCTCATTGCCTATGCAAGCAAAATTGTTACGTGTTTTACAAGAGAATGAAATTGTACGAGTTGGTGGGTCAGATCCAATAAGTATAAACGTTCGTATCATAACTGCAACGAATGCTAACTTAGAAAAAGCTATTACGAGTAAAACTTTTCGAGAAGATTTATACTATCGTTTGAATCGATTACCAATT
Organism: Virgibacillus sp. GM2-2; assembly: GCF_055329585.1. Taxonomy (NCBI): domain Bacteria; kingdom Bacillati; phylum Bacillota; class Bacilli; order Caryophanales; family Bacillaceae; genus Virgibacillus; species Virgibacillus sp. GM2-2. The sequence continues at coordinate 247,373 of NZ_JBUZWC010000002.1, forward strand.
TATATTCCATCGCTTAAAGAACGAATAGATGATTTACCGGAATTGGTCACACATCTGATCTACAAAATTAATCAGGATTACGGAAGGAATGTCCGTACAATTGATAAGGAAGCATTAAATTTTTTAACATCATATCACTGGCCTGGAAATGTGAGAGAACTTGAAAATGTTTTAGGACGAGCCATGATTTACATGGATACAAACGAAGAAATAATAAAATTGAAACATATCCCAAGCTTAACTTCCACAAGGCCAATAAACATGAATGAATTGGAAAGAATTGATGGGAAACAGGGCACACTACAGGATGCGGTGGAAAAATTTGAAGCAACTTATATTAAGCAAATTTACCAAGCAAATCATTACAATAAGACAAAAACAGCGAAAGAATTAAATATTTCTATTCGTAATTTGTATTATAAAATGGAAAAATATCGCATCGAAAAGTATAGTATGCAGGATTTTTCATAACAAATAATTCTGTATGCTATGTAATTACAGTTTAAAGCGCTTACATATTGGAGGTTGAGATGAGAAACCTAGAAGAATTAAAACGTGATGCTAAAAAGGAAAAGAATCAAATAGTGTCAGTAGCCAATGCGGCAGATATCGAAGTGCTTATGGCAGTGCGCGATGCTATTAGTGAAGAATTATGTTCGTTTATTCTCTTTGGAAAAGAAGAGGTTATAAATAATACATCTGAAGAAATTGGACTAGATATAACTTCATCAAGAATTCAAGTAGTCTCTGAAGAAATGGATCCTGCCGGAGAAGCAGTGAAGGCAGTGAGCAGTAAAAAAGCGGACATCTTGATGAAAGGTAATGTGTCAACAAAGTCACTTTTAAAAGCTGTTCTCAATAAGGAATATGGACTTCGGTCTGGGAAAGTGCTATCACATGTTGCCCTTTTTGAGATTCCGAACCAAGAACGACTAATCTTTTTAACTGATGCAGGAATGAATATAGCACCAACCCTGACAGAGAAAGCTGAAATTATTACGAATGCAGTAAAAATCGCTCATGGGATCGGAATAGAGCAACCAAAAGTAGCTGCGCTTGCTGCAGTGGAAGTAGTAAATCCTGCTATGCAAGCTACTGTTGACGCAGCTGTTCTAAGCCAAATGCAAAATCGAAATCAGATACAGGGCTGTGTAGTTGATGGTCCACTTGCATTTGACAATGCGGTATCGTTAAAGGCTGCAGAACATAAAAACATTCAGTCAGAAGTTGCAGGATTAACCGATATTATCGCAGTTCCAACAATTGAAGTTGGAAACGCGTTATATAAATCATTTATGTATTTTGCAAATGCTAAAGTAGCAGCGGTAGTAAGTGGGGCAAGCGCTCCTATTGTATTAACATCTCGCGCTGATTCAGCATCGAGCAAATTATATTCTTTAGCACTCGCACTAGTGTCATCAAAACAATTTTAGGAGGAACAATAATGGAAATCTTTACTTATATGGAGAAATATGACTACGAGCAACTAGTATTTTGTCAAGACAAAAATTCAGGATTAAAAGCAATTATAGCAATTCATGATACAACACTAGGGCCAGCACTTGGTGGAACTAGAATGTGGACGTACAAATCAGAAGCTGAAGCAATTGAAGATGCATTACGATTAGCTAAAGGCATGACATACAAAAATGCTGCTGCTGGACTTAATCTTGGAGGCGGTAAAACAGTTATAATTGGGGACCCTAAAAAGGATAAGAATCCTGAAATGTTCCGTGCTTTTGGTAGATACATTCAAGGATTGAACGGGCGCTATATTACTGCTGAGGATGTAGGTACAACAGTTAACGATATGGATTTAATCCGCTTAGAAACAGATTTTGTAACAGGAATTTCACCAGAGTTTGGTTCATCAGGGAACCCATCTCCAGTAACAGCACTTGGTGTATACAAAGGAATGAAGGCTGCTGCTTTAGAAGCGTTCGGTAGCGATTCATTAGAAGGGAAAACTGTAGCTGTACAAGGTGTTGGAAACGTTGCTTATACACTTTGTGAGCATTTACATGAAGAAGGTGCAAACCTAATTGTAACGGATATCAATAAAGAAGCAGTTGATCGCGCTGTAAATGCATTTGGAGCAAAAGCTGTTGACCCGGATGATATTTACAGTGTAGATTGTGATATCTATGCACCATGTGCACTAGGTGCAACAATTAATGATGAAACAATCCCGCAATTTAAAGCTAAAGTTATTGCTGGTTCAGCAAATAATCAGCTTAAATCAACAAAGCATGGTGATATTATTCATGAAATGGGTATTGTTTATGCTCCGGACTATGTTATTAATTCTGGTGGAGTAATTAATGTAGCGGACGAATTAAATGGATATAATGCTAAACGCGCATTGAAGAATGTGGAGACAATCTATGATATTTTATTAAAAATATTCGAGATTTCAAAACGAGATAATGTTCCATCTTATGTTGCTGCAGACCGTATGGCAGAAGAGCGCATTGCATCTGTTAGAGCATCAAGAAGCCAGTTCTTATTAAATGGCCACCACACATTAAGTAGAAGATAAGTTTAAAAAGGTACGTAACGGAGGTTAACAGCATTGCAACAACAAACATTTCGTATTTTAGTGATCAATCCGGGATCTACCTCTACCAAAATAGGAGTTTTTGATGATGAGACATGTATCTTTGAAAAAACAATCCGACATGATGTAGATGAGATTGCAAATTATAATCGAGTAATAGAACAATATGATTTCCGTAAAAATGTCATACTAGAACAATTAGATCATGAGGGAATTAATATATCCAAATTAAGTGCAGTTTGTGGTAGAGGCGGTTTACTTCGTCCGATTGAAGGTGGAACATATGAAGTCAATGACGCAATGCTTCATGATTTGCGACAGGGATTCAATGGTGAACATGCTTCTAATCTCGGTGGAATAATTGCTAATGAAATTGCTAGTGGACTAAACATTCCTGCTTTCATCGTCGATCCAGTGGTAGTTGATGAACTTGATGATATTGCGAGAATTTCTGGAGTTCCGGAAATTCCTAGAAAAAGTATTTTCCATGCCCTTAACCAAAAAGCGGTTGCTAGACGAGCAGCTAAAGAATTTGGAAAACCTTACAATGAAGTAAATTTAATTATCACTCATATGGGTGGTGGAATCACTGTAGGTGCACATAAAAATGGGAGAGTTATCGATGTGAATAACGGATTACATGGAGACGGTCCCTTCTCACCAGAGCGTGCTGGAACAGTTCCTGCTGGTGATTTAGTATCTCTTTGTTATTCAGGTCAGTATTACCGTGATGAAATGATGAAAAAATTAGTAGGTCAAGGCGGCTTAGTTGCTTATTTACAAACAAGTGACGCTGTTGAGGTAGAAAAACGAATAAGTAGTGGAGATAAAGTTGCTGAAGAAACATATGAAGCAATGGCATACCAAATCGCTAAAGAAATTGGATCTATGAGTGCTGTGTTAGAAGGCAAGGTTGATGCAATTATTATGACTGGTGGTTTAGCGTATGGAAAATCATTTGTAGAAATGATTTCAAAACGGGTGAACTGGATTGCGGATACCATTGTTTATCCAGGTGAAAATGAACTTCAAGCATTAACAGAAGGTACGTTGCGCGTACTACGTAATGAAGAATCACCAAAAACTTATCCGACTATTCAAGATTAAAGGAGCGAAAAATATATGGCAAAAGAGTATGATCTGGTCATCCTTGGAGGAGGAACAGGCGGATATGTAGCAGCAATAAGAGCTTCACAGCTGGGATTACAGGTTGCTATTGTTGAAAAGGGAGACTTAGGTGGGACTTGTCTTCATCGAGGCTGTATCCCTTCAAAGGCGTTACTTCGTAGTGCAGAGGTTTTACGACAAACAAAAGAAGCCAGTGAATATGGAATTGATACAAAGGACACAACATTAAATTTCACTAAGGTTCAAGAAAGAAAAACTAGCATTGTTAAAACCCTACATCAAGGCGTTCAAGGTCTTATGAAAAAAGGGAAAATTGATGTCTATGAAGGATTTGGACGTATCTTAGGACCAAGTATCTTTTCACCGATGCCAGGTACCATTTCTATTGAATATGAAAATGGTGATGAAAATACAATGATCGTTCCTAAAAACGTATTGGTTGCTACTGGTTCAAAACCAAAATCACTACCGGGTCTTGAAATTGACGGATCATCTGTTATGACTTCAGACGAAGCATTACAGATGGAAGAATTACCAAAGTCAATCATCATTGTTGGAGGTGGAGTTATTGGAATCGAATGGGCCTCAATGCTTGCCGATTTTGGGGTGGAAGTAACAGTCATTGAGTATCTAGATCAAATTTTACCAACTGAAGACGAAGCAATTGCAAAAGAAGCACAAAAGCTGTTGAAAAAGAAAGGTATACAGTTCGTAACTGGAGCAAAAGTGCTACCAGAGACGTTAACGAAAGACAGTGGTGTTAAAATTGAGGCAGAAATTAATGGTAAAAATGAGAGTTTCGCAGCTGATAAAATGCTCGTTTCTGTCGGAAGAGAAGCAAACACTACAAATATTGGTTTAGAGAACACAGATATTGTTGTTGAAAAAGGGTTCATTCAAACCAATGAATTTTTCCAAACAAAAGAATCACATATCTATGCAATTGGAGATGTAATTGGTGGTATGCAATTAGCACACGTTGCATCACATGAAGGAATTGTGGCTGTGGAACACATGGCTGACCAAGAGACACACCCAATTGAATATGAAAACATACCAACTTGTATTTATTCAAATCCAGAAATTGCTAGTGTTGGATTGACAGAAAAGCAAGCAAAGGAAAAAGGCTTTGACGTAAAAGTAGGTAAGTTTCCATTCAAAGCAATTGGTAAAGCTTTAGTTCATGGGGAATCAGATGGCTTCGTAAAGATTATTGCTGACAAGAAGACAGATGATTTGTTAGGGTGTCACATGATAGGGCCACATGTTACAGATATGATTTCTGAAGCTGGTCTTGCTAAAGTATTAGATGCAACTCCATGGGAAATTGCCGAAAGTATTCACCCACATCCAACCTTAGCAGAAGTAATGGGAGAAGCGGCATTAGCTGTAGATGGAAAACAGATACACGGGTAAGGTAGGAAAAGCGAAGGCGACTGCACAGCGACGTACAAATAGAGAGACAGGTGAAAAGTAGGGTGTTTTCCCCTACGTTCATCCTGAATATCTATTTGCTAGACGCTAGAAGCCGTAGCTAGACAAGGAAAAGCGAAGGCGACTGCACAGCGACGTACAAATAGAGAGACAGGTGAAAAG